>JAOXRV010000361.1 GCA_025800435.1 Cellvibrionaceae bacterium
GGCCACGGGGCGCTCACCATCGCCCTGAAAAACCCCGGCCGCTATCACTCCGCATCCGCCTTTGCCCCGATCTGCTCGCCGCTGCGCTGCCCATGGGGAGAAAAAGCACTGGGTAACTACCTGGGGAGTGACCGCGACCTGTGGCGCCAGTACGACACAACGGAATTGTTAAAAACCGCCGACCAGCATCTGCCCGTGTTAGTGGATCAGGGAGACGAGGATAATTTTTTGCAAGAGCAGCTAAAGACCGAACTATTGGTGGCAGCGGCACAGGCAGCCAACTACCCCATGAATATTCGCATGCAACCGGGCTACGACCACAGCTACTACTTTATCGCCAGTTTTATCGGTGAGCATATTGAATTTCATGCCCGGCATTTGAATCGTTAGCGTCATTGCGAGGAGCGACGCGACGCGGCAATGACAAAACAAGGCGTTCTGGCGAATTACGCTGCGCTAATCAGCCCTACAGAAATTAAGCGGCTCTGGAACCAAGCTGCGCAGCCCCGAAGCATTTAATGCTAAAATGCCTCATCCCATTTTCCAAACCACGACCTCCCCAAACTCCAGCGACAAGGCAAGGACTTGAAAGCAAGGCGCACCTACCTGAAAACCAGGC
>JAOXRV010000369.1 GCA_025800435.1 Cellvibrionaceae bacterium
TGTGAGCCCCGGTCTATTGCAGGCCAGGGCTGTGCTCAACCGGCAGCTGCGGGCTTTTTTTGAGGCGCGCCAGGTGTTGGAGGTAGAAACCCCGCTGCTGGCCCGCTGCCCTGTTAGCGACCCCTTTATCGAATGCTTGCAAGTGGCCAGCAACGGTTACTATCTGCAAAGCTCACCCGAATACGCCATGAAGCGGCTGCTGGCCGACGGCAGTGGCGATATCTACAGCCTGGCCAAGGTGTTTCGCGCCGGTGAGAGTGGCAGCCGCCACAATGTTGAATTTACCCTGCTCGAATGGTACCGCCTGGGCTTTGATGATAAGCAACTGATGGCCGAGCTGGCCGAGTTGCTGCAGAGCTTGTCCCCGGGGCTGGTGGTGCACTACTACAGCTACCGCGCCCTGTTCGAGCAAAGCCTCAGCCTCGACCCCCACCGCGCCAGCCTGGCCGAACTGCAATTGCGAGTGGATGAGTATTTGGATATGGGCGATTACCGCTGTGAAGATATCAGCACCGCCCTGGATCTATTAATCAGCCAAGTGATTGAGCCCAAGCTGCCCGCCGGGCTGGTGTTTGTCTACGATTACCCCGCCTGCCAGGCGGCCCTGGCACGGATTACCCCGGACGAGCAGGGCGTGCCCGTGGCCAAGCGTTTTGAGGCTTTTTTAAACGGCATGGAACTGGCCAATGGCTATTGGGAGCTGTGCGATGGGGCCGAGCAAAAACGCCGCTTTAAGCAAGACCTGGCCCTGCGAGCGGAGCAGGGCTTGCCCCAGGTGCCAATTGACGAGCGCTTGGTCGCTGCGCTGGATTCGGGCCTGCCCGACTGTGCCGGTGTGGCGCTGGGGGTGGACAGGCTATTGATGCAGCTCAGCGGTGCCGACACTATCGGCGAGGTGCTGAGCTTTGATTTTGGCCGGGCCTGAGTACTGGTTTAAACCCCCCACTTTTTGTGAAGGTGGCTGACTGTTTCAGCAAACGGTGTTAAAGCACTTTACCGGGTTTTTGTTTGAGTTTTAGTTAAGCTTTTAGTTTTACGAGATAGCTCTTACTTCACTTTTGTCTCTCTCTTATTTGGTGCTGATCGTTTACCAAACAAATTTTTGGTTCGAAAGTATGCCCTATGTTGGGGTAAGGTTGTGATCAACTCATTCAATTTTCCCATTTTTATTGCTTAGCGATCCCCATTATTGATTGCAAACGATTATTGTTTAGGGTGGAGGCATGATGATTAAAGTAGATCGAAAATTAGTGCCGATAGCGATATTTGCCTTTTTGGCATTGGCTGTTGGTATTTACTTTTTGGTGAAAGAGGGCGGCCCAGAAAAATCATTGCAGATTGATACAGCTGTTGCTCCCCCTGATACTTTAAATATTGAAGCTCACAAGCCAGAGCAAGTTTCGCAAGTAAATGGCAAGCACAAACCGGTGGCGATGGATAGAGCGGCGAGTGCTAAAACCACTGTGCCGGCTTTAAGTGATATTGAAAAGATAGATAATT
>JAOXRV010000375.1 GCA_025800435.1 Cellvibrionaceae bacterium
CCCATCAAACTCAGCCGCACCCCGGTAACAACACCCAGCGCGCCGCCGCTGCTGGGCGCCGATACCGAGCAGGTACTGACAGAAAAACTGGGGCTTAGCCAAGAGCAGCTAAGCCAATTAAAAGCCAAGGGGACTATTTGAAATACCGTATCAGGGCACACCATACGGTTATCCGAGAAAGCTTGAATTTGGCAGTTGCCCATCTACGCCATCCCCGTGAAAATGCACTACTGTCCGGGGAAAATTATGACCAGGCCTCCAGGGATAAAACCCAGCTTGAGGGGTAGGGGGCACTATCTCCGTTCCGAAAGCGCGCCATCCAGGCGCTGGCCCCCGTTTCATCCAGAAGCCTAGTCACTGCGAAAGCACCCCCTACCCCTCAAGCTTACATCTCGCAGAACCTCTAGCTGCTGAGCACTAACAATAGCTCTTTCTGCTTGTACAGTCTTAGGGCTCATCTAGTTGTAGAGTCTTGTGGTGGGTAAGGGGTTTTGGGGGCTTGGGAGCCAGGATCAATTCGCTCCTGGCGAATTAGTCCCGTTTTCACGGGGATGACGTAGCCAGGGTAGTGCAGTATTTGCCGGTTTTTCCTATCCTGTGTATTCTTAACTGAGGGCTTAACAATGTGTTGCCCGCAGTCTAAAGGGTACACAAGACTATGAAAATAAAGCGCAGCCTTCTATTGTGTTTGCTCGGCCTATTGTGGCTGCCCCAGGCCAATGCTTCCCAGTTGGCGCTGTGTCATCTTAATAACCTTGTCGATCAGGTTTTTTGCGGCCAGTTAGCTCGCCCCGAAAACCCGGCGGCCCCAGCTGGGCCCAGTATCCCCATACACTATGCGGTGTTGCCCGCAGTGCGCGATAAGCACCCGGACGAGGCGGTGTTGGTTATTGTCGGTGGCCCGGGACAGGCTGCTTTGGATTACGCCGGCCACTTTAATCGTATCTTGCGCAAGTTGCGGGCCGAGCGCGATATTCTGCTTATCGATCAACGCGGCACTGGCCGCTCAAACCCCTTGCGCTGCGAAACCATGGAGAATATGGATCAGCTCGGTTTTGACGCGGACAATGTCAATATCAAAGCCGAGACCAAGGCCTGTAAAAAACAACTGGATACAGACTTAAGCTTTTATTCCTCGGCCTATGCACTGGAAGATTTTGAGGCCATCCGCAAGCAGCTGGGCTATCAACGTCTGCATTTATTTGGCACCTCCTACGGCACCCGTATGGTACAGCTGTATATGCAAAAATATCCCGAGGCCGTGGCCTCGGGCATTATGGATGGGGTAGTACCCCTGAGCCAGAATGTACTGGCGGTGGGTGAGTCGGTAGATGAAGCGCTAGAGCTTTTGTTTTTACAATGCGAATCTCAGCCGGCCTGCGAACAGCACTTTCCCAATTTGCGTCAACAATTTCACCAGTTGGTGCAGAACCTGGGGGGGCAAAGTTATTTGCAAGCGGTTAAGCACCCGGTCAGTGGCGAGGGCCAGGCCATGCGCTTGGGTAAAAGCAAGCTGGCCGGTATTTTACGCCTGGCCCTATACAGTGCCCAGGCGCGCACCCTGCTGCCCTATACGATTGACCGCATCAAGCTCGATGACTTTTCGCCCCTGCTGGGTTTGTGGGGCTTAACCATCGACGGCCTGAACCTGGCCATGGGCATGCATGGGGCTATTATCTGTGCCGAGGACTGGCCGCGTCTGAGCGAAGCAGATAGGGCAGCGATGAATAAAAGCCTAATTGGCGGCGATATGCTGGCCGGCTTAGATGCCGCCTGCCCCATTTGGAATGTGCAGCCCCAGTTGCAGGGCTTTGCCCAACCTTTTAGCACCCAGTTGCCGGTGTTGATGTTGTCGGGCCGCTTTGACCCAGCCACACCGCCAGCTTGGGCTAAAAAAATAGAGCCCCGCCTGACAAAAGGGCAGCACGTTATTTTCCCCTATGCCACCCACGGCGTGGCCGGTCATACTTGTGCGCCGGATTTAATGGCTCAGTTTGTCAGCGAGCCCGGGGCCAAGCTCGATACTAGCTGTGTCGAAAAAGACGGTGAGCGCGGTTTCTTTATTAACAGCAACGCCAGTGCGGTTGAGGAAATAGTAAAATGATTGTGGTCGAAAATCTAAGTAAACGCATTGGCCGGGTGCAGGCATTAGACGGCCTGAACTTTAGTGCCGAAGACGGTGCCATTACCGGTCTGCTTGGCCCCAATGGTGCCGGTAAGACTACCTGTCTGCGCACCCTATTTAATTTATTGGCACCGGATCAAGGCCGGGCGCTGGTGGATGATATTGTGGTGGCCGAGCAACCGCTGGCGGCCAAGGGCCACCTGGGGCTGTTTCCCGATCCGTTCGGTCTATACGAGCGCCTCACACCCAGAGAATATATTCATTATATGGCCGAGCTGAACGGCGTAAACGAAGCAATTGATAAAGCCGTGCAGGAAACCCTGGCACTGCTCAATATGGAAGATATTGCCGATCGCCCCTGCAAGGGCTTCTCCCAGGGCCAGCGCATGAAAACCGCACTGGCCCAAGCCATTGTGCACCGCCCCAAAAATATTGTACTGGATGAGCCCACCCGTGGCCTCGACGTGATGAGCACCCGCAAATTGCGCAGTTTATTGTTAGAGCTTAAAGCCCAGGGCCACTGCATCTTGTTTTCCTCCCATGTTATGCAAGAGGTTTCTGCACTGTGCGATCGAGTGGTGGTAATGGCCAAGGGCAAGGCCGTGGCTCAGGGCAGCCCCGGGCAGCTGTGTGAGCAGACTGGGCAGAGCAGCCTGGAGGAGGCATTTATACAGTTAATTGGCAGCGACGAGGGTATCGCCGCGTGAATCGAAAAGTTTGGATTATCTATCAAAAAGAAATGCTCGATGCCATCCGCGATCGCCGTTCTGTGATTGCGGCACTGTCATACGCTATTGGCACCCCCCTATTAATGTGTCTGGTCTTCGTTGTACTTATCGAAAAATTCGCCAGCCCCGATGCGCTCTATATTAATATTAGCAATGCCGAGCTTGCCCCGGGTTTAATTCGTCAGCTCGCCAGCCAAGATATCCACCCGGCAGGGGCTGAGCACAAGGCTAAGGCAATCAGTTTAATTATCGATACAGATTACCCAAAACAAATGCACAGCGGCCGTTTGGCCCTGGTGCAGCTACAAGGAGATTTTTCCAATACTCAACTGGCGAGCGATATCCGCCGGGTAGAGCGCGCGGTAGAGTCCTACGCACGCGAGGTGGCGGTAATGCGCATGATCGCCCGCGGTGTTGCGCCGCAAGTATTAAAGGTGTTGGATGTACAAGTACAAGACCAGGCCAAACCCGAAGCCAAGGGCGGCTTTTTTGTAGGCATTGCCATATTTACCATGATTTACGCGGTATTTATCAGCGGCATGAACCTGGCCATTGATACCAGCGCTGGCGAACGTGAACGCAATTCTTTGGCGTTAATGTTAAGTTTG
Source organism: Cellvibrionaceae bacterium (assembly GCA_025800435.1). Classification (GTDB taxonomy): domain Bacteria; phylum Pseudomonadota; class Gammaproteobacteria; order Pseudomonadales; family Cellvibrionaceae; genus Pseudoteredinibacter. The sequence goes on from JAOXRV010000375.1 coordinate 3,462, forward strand.
CCGATTCGAGTGCGAGATTTACTCTTGGGTAAGTTATTGGCGGTGACCAGCTTTGCTTTCCTCGGCTTGTTTATGATCGTCATAATCTCAAAAATAGCCTACGGCTTTGTGCCCTGGCAAGAGCTGGGCTTTAACGTCAATATCGATGGGCGTTTTATTGCTTATATTCTCGCCTTTAGCTTGCCGGTGGCGCTAATGGCCGCGCTGATGCAGCTGTTTGTTTCGTTTATGGCCAAAACCTTTAAAGAGGCCCAGTCCTACTTAACCCTGGTACTGATCGTGCCGATGGCCCTGGCCATGATCACCGGCTACGATCTGGGCCCAGAGCTGCTGTCTTGGTTACCTATCTCGGGTCAGCAAAAGGCCCTGATGGAGGTGGTTAAGGGCAATGATCTGCCGCTTGAGCCGCTACTGATCGCCACCGCCATTACCCTCAGCCTGTGTGCCTTATTGTTCTGGGCGCTGGCAAGATCTTTAAAGTCAGAAAAAACTATTTTTTCGCTGTAGCTGGGGCGGCTCTGCTTAACACCAGATTAAAGTTTATCGGCGCCTGAGGGGCCAGTGGAATATTGTTAACGGTAGCGGCCAGGCGGGTCAGATTATCCGCCGGTATGCCGTAGTCGGCGGCCTTGACAATCACCGGCCGGCGGCTGCTGACCAATAGCTTCTCGCCGGTATTGGCGACTAATACTTCAAACGTTAAGGTCTTTGCGCTGTTCCACAGGCTCAACTCGGCGTTTAGGGTCAGGGCTTTTAGCTCGCCTGCAGCGGGCAGTTGGCCGGGGTCGAGCTGGCCTTTAACGCTGAGCGTGGGGTAATTGGCCGCTTCAAAAAATATGGTGCGCAAACTATTGTCGCGGGTGGGGTTGGCGGTGTCTAGATTCGCCAAGTCGATTTGGATAGCAAAATGGCCGGCCTTATCCAGGCTGCCACTCAGCTGATCAATGGTGGCGGGTTCAATAATATATTGCTTTTTAGTGGTCGCAAAGCTCACTGACGACAGTGCGCTGTCGATTTGGTAGTTTTGCTGGGCCAGGCTAATGCTGGCCAGGCTAAAGGCAGCCAGGCCGAGCAGGCTAGAGATCAGTTTGGTTTTCATGGGTTTTCCTATAGTCATTTGTTGGGTTGTTGCCAGGCCATTTAGCCTACTTAGTTTTAAAGCCGATGAAAACCACTAATAGCGCTTACTCGGTTTCGATGCGAAAAGAGGCGTGGCAAGCGACGCATTTGTTCAAGCTGTCGCTAACTTCCTTTTGAATGGTCACCATCTCAGCGTGGGGCGCCATTTTGGCAATTCGATCAAAGTCTTCGTGTAGCGCAAAGCCCAGACGCTTAAAACCCAGCGGCAGCTTTCCCATTAAGCCGGCTGGGGCATGGGCGGCTACTTCACGCCCCAGTGGCGCGGCTGCCTCGGCAATGGCATTGCGATCTTGCCTTAGGGTGGCGCTGTAAATAGTTTGCACCCCGGCTAAAAAGTCACGCATTTCTGCCAGCACAAAGCGGGTCTCTGACTTGCTCATGCGTACCCCTTGGCGCCCGTCCTCATCAGCCGGGGCAGTATCGCCCAGTACCACAAAGCGTAACACTACCCCAATGGTAATGGCCGCCATAAGCACAATGGCCGATCCGCAAAACCACTTTGACATTTTACATCTCCACTCTTAAGCCCAGGTAAAAGGTGGTGCCTGGATTGGAGCCTAGGCGTTTCTCCACTTCTTCATCAAAAATATTATCAACCCCGCCAAATAGTTCCATGGACTGGCTCAACTGATAGGCAAAGTTGGCATTGACCAGGGTGTAGGCATCGCTGCTGCGAGGCTGTTTGTTAAGGCTATATTGCTGCTCGCCAATATGATTGATGCGTGTATTTATGCTTAGCTCTTGGCTGGCCTGCCACTGCGCGGCCAGGCTCAGCTGGCGCTCGGGGGTGTAGTCCAAATCGCGGCCGTTGGCTTTGTTTTCGGTGCTGATTTCGGTCCAGAAAAAATCTACTTGTACGCTGTCAGTTGCCTGCCAGCCCAAATTTAGCTCCAGCCCTGAGGTTTTGGCATCGGCAATATTATAAAAACTAAAATAGTCATCACTGCCATCGTTATTGGCATCCACCGCCAGCTGCTCAATACGGTCTTCGATGTCATTGTAAAAAGCGGTGAGCTCATAGCGCACACTGTCAAGCTGGCCAAAGACGCTCAGCTCATAGGCGTCGACACTTTCAGGGCCGAGCTCATGGGCGCCTTTGCCAATGGTGGGCTCGATCGCCTGGGCCCCCAATTGGAAGCCTGCAGGGGTGCGCTTTTGAATAAACAGCTCGCGAATATCCGGCACCCGAAAGCCCTGAGCGTAGACCGCGCGCAAATTAAACTGCTCGTTAAAGTTTTGCACTGCCCCCAGGCGTAAGGTTACCTCCGATTCCTTTTGCTCCGGGCGGTTTTGACCCAGGGCGTCGGTATAGGATTCCTGGCGGTATTCGTCCCAGCGGGCACCGGCGGTGATATTCAGTTGGTCGTTAACTTCCCACTCATCTTGAATATAGGCAACACGATAGCTGACCGAGCGCGTATCAAATGGATCTTCACCGGGCTTGGCATTTTTAAATACCGTGGCCTCGCGCTCTTCATCGCGGTATTCAATACCCGCGGTCAATAGGTGGGCCGGGTGCAGGGCCCAGCTGGCCCAGCTTTCAAAACCCTGGATTTCCACATTGGCGTTCATACCGCTGGCGCTGGAGGCCGCTTCGCTGGCGTAGCCAAAATCGGCATACTCGGTAATAGTGGTGGTGTTTTGTTTTTCGTAATCAGAGAGATAGGCGCGACCATTTACGGTGAGGGTGTCAGCGGCCTGCCACAGCAGGTCTACGGCCAGGTCTAAGCGCTCATTGTTATCGCGCGAACGCACGGGTACATCCCAAGCGGGGATGGCGCCCAGGGCAGTGCCTTTGGCATCGGCAAAAAATATTGGTTGGCCATTGGGTTTGTGGCCGACAATGGGGTTGGCCTTAAAGCCGCCCGGGGGCACAAAGCCGGTGGGGTGGAAGGCGCTGTGATAAACACCACTGCGCTCCTCGTCAAACCAGTTGGCATCCACGCCCAGGCGCAAGTTCTGGTTGAGATCCCACTCAAAGCGCCCGCCCAGGGTGCTTACTTCTGCGGCCTCCCGGTAGCTAACGGGGACGGCGTAGCTGTCGGCTATGCCGCCGGCCTGCTGGCGAAAGTTATCAAAGCTCTGTTGGGCGGCCTGGCGATCACTGCCCAGCTTGCTCGGGTCTAAAGGTTGGGGGCGCACTTGGCCGGGGCCGTGGAAATAAAATGGTTTGCCGCCGCTTGGGCCATTGGGGTTAAGAAAACCGGGTACAGCGGGAATGCCCGATGGGCTGTGACGGCCGCCGCCAATGCGGGTGTCGGTGTGTTCCAGCTCGGTATAGGGGGTGTTGTGTTGGTAGCTGCCGTACAGGGAAAAACGTGCACTTTCGCCCAGGCTGCCGCGCACATGGGCATCGGCCTGGCTCTGCTCCGCATCGCCATCGCTGTTGGCGCCGTGGCGAATGCTAACGCCGCCGCGCAGCTCATCGTCGGGACGCTTGGTGATAATATTAATGACCCCGCCCAGGGCATCGGCACCATAGAGGGCCGACATGGGGCCTTTGACAATCTCAATCCGCTCGACAATGGCGGCGGGTATCCGATCCATATCGTAGGGGTTTTTCACCTCGCCGGCCAAGCGTCGGCCGTCCAGCAGCCAAAGGGTGCCGGTGGCGCCCAGGCCGCGCAGGGAAACCGAAGCCTTAGAGGCCGAGCTGGCCGCCGGGAAGGTACCGTACTGCACAATCAGGCCAGGTGTGTTGTTGAACACATCCTTGAGAGTCTGGGCACCCATGGCTTCAATCTCGGCCGCGGTTAAAACCTCGACACTGGCGGTTACCCCATCCACCGCGCGCTCGGTGCGGGTGGCGGTGACAATTATGTTTTCTTCGATAATTTGGGCTTGGCTACTGGCGGCTATAATACTGGCCAGGGCGAGTGGCAGAAGGCGGGGGGAAAAACTGGGCAAGGACACGCGGAAACACCTCGTTTGCGATCTAAATTTGTTTATTAGTTTACCCTTATATATTAACGATTATCAACCGTGTTTGCGCGTGATAATGATTGATATCAATGTTTATCGGTTTGGCGGCGATACCCAGGCATAAAAAAACCCAGCCGCAGCTGGGTTTTTGTCAGAGCGCGAAGTGGGTTTTAGCTCAAACCCAGCTTTTTCTCCAAGTAGTGGATATTGACCCCGCCTTTGGCAAAGGCTTTATCCCGCACCAATTCTTGTTGCAGCGGAATGTTGGTCTTGATGCCGTCGACGATCATTTCATCCAGCGCGCTGCGCATGCGGATCAGCGCTTCCTCTCGGGTTTCGCCGTAGGTGATCAGCTTGGCGATCATCGAGTCGTAGTTGGGCGGCACGCTGTAGCCACTGTAAAGGTGGGAATCGACCCGCACGCCCAGGCCACCGGGTGGGTGGAAGTTGCTGACCCGGCCGGGGCTGGGTAAGAAGCTGTTGGGGTCTTCGGCGTTGATGCGGCACTCGAAGGAGTGGCCTTTAATCAGCACGTCTTGTTGGCGAATGGATAAGCGCTCGCCCGAGCAGACGCGAATCTGCTCTTTGATCAGGTCGACACCGGTCACCATTTCGGTGACTGGGTGTTCCACCTGAATGCGGGTGTTCATTTCAATAAAGTAAAACCCGCCGTCTTCGTATAAAAACTCAAAGGTGCCGGCGCCGCGATAGCCAATTTCGATACAGGCTTTGGTACAGGCTTCCAGCACATCGGCCCGGGCTTCATCGGGAATACCTGGGGCCGGGGCCTCTTCGATGACTTTTTGGTGGCGCCGCTGTAGTGAGCAGTCCCGGTCACCTAAGTGGATGGCCCCGCCCTGGCCGTCGGACATTACCTGGATCTCAACATGACGCGGGTTCTGTAAGAACTTCTCCATATACACGGTATCGTCGCCAAAGGCGGCCTTGGCCTCGGCCTTGGTCACTGCGATCGAGTTGATCAGTGAATCCGCATCGTGCACCACCCGCATGCCGCGACCACCGCCACCGGCGGCGGCTTTAATAATGACCGGGTAGCCAATGCCCTGGGCAATGCGCAGGCAGGTTTCTTTGTGCTCGGGCAGGGGGCCGTCTGAGCCGGGCACGGTGGGTACGCCGGCGCGCTTCATGGCGGCAATGGCCGATACCTTATCGCCCATCAGACGAATTACATCGGCGTCGGGGCCAATAAAGGTAAAGCCACTTTTTTGCACCTGCTCGGCAAAGTCGGCGTTCTCGGCCAAAAAGCCATAGCCCGGATGCACCGCATTGGAGTCGGTGATCTCCATGGCGCTGATCAGCGCGGGAATATTTAAGTAGCTGTCGGTAGAGGGGTTGGGGCCAATACAGACAGATTCGTCGGCCAGGCGCACATGCTTGAGGTCCCGGTCGATTTTAGAATGCACCGCCACGGTCTTTATGCCCATCTCTTTACAGGCGCGCAAGATGCGCAGGGCAATTTCACCGCGGTTGGCAATAAGTAATTTGTCGATCATAAGTGTTCCTCGATAAACCTAGTTAAGTTCGCGCGCGTCGCTGGCGACTTAAACAATGGTTATCAAAGGCTGGTCAAATTCTACCGGCTCGCCGTCTTCGATCAGAATCGCTTCAACCGTACCGGCTTTATCGGCTTCGATTTGGTTCATCATTTTCATGGCTTCAACAATGCATACCACATCGCCGGGCTTAACCTGCTGGCCAACTTTTACAAAAGTTGGGGAGCCGGGGCTGGGAGCGGCGTAGAAGGTGCCTACCATGGGCGATTTGATTGCGTGGCCGGCGGGAATGTTAGCGGCCGGTGCTTCGGCCGCTGGCGCCGGGGCCGCTGCGGCGGCCGGCGCTGCTGGGGCTGCCGGCATGGGCGCGGCCATGGTGGGCATCATCGATACCGTCTGCATGGGGCTGGAGCCGCGGCTAATGCGCACTGACTCTTCGCCCTCTTTAATTTCCAGCTCGCCGATATCGGACTCTTCGAGCAGTTCGATCAGTTTTTTGATTTTACGAATATCCATGGTTAACTCACTGCAATATATAATGGCTGTTTAACTGTCGGTTTGGGACAGTTGAGTAAAAATCCAATCCAGGGCTAACTCGTAGCCCTTGGCGCCCAGCCCACAAATGACCCCTTCGGCAATATCCGAGAAGAACGAGTGGTGGCGAAATTCTTCGCGCTTGTGCACATTGGATAGGTGCACCTCAATAAAGGGAATGGCAACCCCGGCGATGGCATCGCGCAGTGCCACGCTGGTGTGGGTAAAGGCGGCGGGATTAAAAATAATATAATCCACCCCTTCCCGGCGGGCGTCGTGAATGCGCTCGATCAGTTCGTATTCCGCATTGCTTTGTAGCACCATTAAATGGTGGCCCGCGTCGCGGCACTGGTCTTTTAAATGTTGGTTGATGTCATCAAGGGTGGTGTACCCATAGACTTCGGGTTCCCGGCTGCCCAATAAATTCAGATTGGGGCCGTGTAGCACAAGTATGGTTGCCATGGCTGCCTATCCTTATTCTGGTTATTAACGCGGTGAATAATGGGGCAGTGTGCACGAAAAACCAGCGCCTGTCTACGAAACAGAAAGAAAACTGATAATTAGCCGAAGATGGCCGCATGATTGGCGAAGTTTATTTGGCTTAGATCTATGCGGCATTGCTTGATTGGCTGTTAGCCTGCCTGTTTGACGAAAATGCCGGCAATTTACATGGCTGGAAGGCAATTTTTGGCGAAGATGATAAACTTGTCAATTAATGTCGGCTAAAATGCCGCCAAAATGCGGCATCTTGCCTATTTTGCTCTAGTTGGCCCGAGTTTTATCCAGTAACAGTCCCTCGGTCAGCAGCTGGGGCAGTATTTGTACCTGGCCATCCTGATAAAACAGGTAGAGCGGCACGCCACTGCGACCGTGGCGCTGGAGCAGGGTGGTAATACTCTCATCGTAATTGGTCCAGTCGGCCTTTAGGGCCAGGGTATTTTGGCCCTTTAACTGGGCCTCAAAGGCTTGGCTAAAGGCGATCCGCTCATTGGCCAGGCAGGTTAGGCACCAGGCGGCGGTGGCGTTAATAAATACCGAGCGGCCCTCGGCCAGGGCGGCCTCCAGTTTGGCTTCGCTATAGGGCTGCCAAAAGCCATTGCTCTGGGTCTCGCGTTGCACGCTCAATTGGCCGCTGAGCCAGGGCAGTGCCAGCGCCAGCAGCAGTGCCGCCACACCCAGCCATTTACTCAATGGGCTGCTGTGCCGGCCCAGCCAAAAGCCAAAGGCGATTAAGATTAAACCGCCCAGGGTCAGGCTTAGGGCATCGGTGCCACTTTGGCGGCCCAGTACCCACAGCAGCCACAGGGCCGCCAGTAACATGGGGAAGGCCAAAAACTGTTTAAAGGTTTCCATCCAGGGGCCGGGTTTGGGCAGGGCGCGGCCCAAGCCAGGCAGATAGCTCAGCAGTAAAAACGGCAGTGCCATGCCCAGCCCCAGGGCGGCAAAAATAGCCAGGGCGACGGCGGCGGTTTGGCCCAGGGCAAAGGCCAGGGCGGTGCCCATAAAGGGTGCGGTGCAGGGGCTGGCAACCACTGCGGCCAATACCCCGGTAAAAAAACTGCCCCGGTAGCCGCTGTGCAAGGTCAGGCTTTGGCCAATGCCCATTAGGCGGGTACCAAACTCGCTTAGCCCAGCCAGCGACAGCGCCATGGCAAAGAACAAATAGGCGAGTAAGCTGACAAACACTGGCGACTGTAATTGAAAACCCCAGCCAATAGCCTGGCCGCCAGCTTTAAGGACTAGCATCAGCGCGGCAATCAGCACAAAACTGGCCACTGCGCCTATGGTGTAGGCCCAGCCGTGGCGCTGCTTATCGGCGCTGGCAGAGCCGGCTTCGGCCAAGCTTAAGGCCTTGATCGACAGCACCGGAAATACACAGGGCATCAGGTTTAAAATTAAGCCGCCGAGCAGGGCAAACACAATGGCGGCAATAAAACTGCCGCCACTGGCCGGGGCGATGGGTTGGCCGGGGGCCTCTATGCGAGTTGCGCTAAAGGTGGCTGGGTTGAGGGCATACCAGTGAGTCTGGGGTGGGTAACACAGGCCCGCATCGGCGCAGCCTTGAAAGTCCACGCCGATGGTCAGTGTTTTGCTGTCGCCGGCTTGGGGCTTGACCAGCACCCGGGTGCTGTCGTAATAAACCTCTAGCTGCTGTTCAAACACTTGGTCGTAAATACTCTTGCCCGGCTCCAGCTCTGCATTGAGTGGGCTGGTTTGGCCTCCTTGCAATTGTTTGTGGCCAAAACGGTGCTTGTATAAATAGTAGCCGGGGGCAATGGCCCAGTCTATTTGCAGGCCGTGGCGATCGTAGCTGATGCTTGGGCGGTAGGCCTTATCGACCGGCAGAAACGCCTGTTGCTTGGGTTGTTTGATGGTAAAGGCGCTGCTCAGCTTGCTCTCGCTACTGCTTTGGGGTTCTAGCTCAAACCCCTGTTGCCCATAGCTCGGCCTTGCCAGCGAAAGCAGTAAAACCATAAGTGGCACAGCCATAGCAAGCCAGTTTTGGTTTAGGAGTTGTTTTGGGGTTTGGCTCATAGGGTCTACTGCTTCCGGTTTTCAGTGATGAGGTTTGCTTTGAGCTGACGCTTAGGGCAAAGTTCTGCCGCGATTGGCGAATTATACGGACAATTAAGTTTCGGCCAATCACTTAGGCTTCATAAATTTATCACAAGCAAGGTCACCTATTCGTTATGGCTTTACGTTTTATTAGTGCCCTGTGTTTGGCGCTGTTGCTCAATGCCTGTGCAAGCGCGCCTGCACCCGCGCCCAAGATGCCGCCACCTAAAGCCAAGCCACGTCCGCAGTTGATCGACCCTAAGGTGGCAGAAATAAAAACCCGTTTACAAGCCGCCGAAAAAGCCCTGGCCGCCAATCGCCTAACCATTCCCAGTGCTGATAACGCCAATGATCACTACCGTGCGGTACTGGCCCTGGACCCCAATAATCAGCAGGCTAAAAGCGGCCTGCAGATGATACCACTGCGCTATGTCGAGCTGGCGCGCAGCTACGCCGGTAAAAGCAATGTGGCCAAGGCCCGCACTTTACTGCGCCGGGCGCTAAAGCTAGACCCCAATAATGTGCCCGTTAAGACTTTGTTGGCCGAGCTAAAACCGCTGCCGGCAGTGGCGAGGGCCGAGGCTAACAAGAGTATCTCGCGGGATGATAATAACTATATTATTGACCCGGCCGCGCTGGTGCAGAAATCCGAGCAGCTGGCCCCCTATCTGCAATTGATTGCCCAGCGCGCACGACTGGAAGATCTAATGGCCATTATTATTGCGCCCACCGATGCTGACGGCCGCTGGATCTATCAACAAATGAGGCAGGCTCTACCGGGCTACCGCCTGCGCGGCGATATCCGCCGCGGGCGCAAGCCGCTGGTGCGCTTAGAGGTGCCCTAGGGCACCTCTGAATAACTCGGTGACTCTCAGGCCTTGAGGCAAGCGCCCTAGCAAGGCGCTTGCTCGAAGGCATGCTGGGCGCACGTCGAGAGTGAGCAAC
>JAOXRV010000401.1 GCA_025800435.1 Cellvibrionaceae bacterium
CATTATCGAGCGTGGCAATGTGCCGATTCCCGATCGCTGTTATGAATACGAGCGCGCCCAGTGTGATTTAAGCAAAGACACCACCAGTATTGTCAACGACATTATCCACGATATTGGAATTATGCAATAAAGGGTTATGCAATGAGTGGACAGGCAGAAAAATTATTGATCGACGTTGGCAGTACCTATTTTAAAATTGCCAGCAAAGATAGTATTGAGCAGCACTTTCGGGATTTTAACCGGGATATCTACGAAGATTTAATGAACAAATGCGGCGACACGGTCAGCCGCTATACCAAGGACAATGTCTATATCTGCTCCTCGGCCAATGGCGGCCTAAGCACCCTGATTATAGGGGTAAGCAATACTTTCTCGCTAAAATACGCCACCAATATTGCCTTTAACTCGGGCATCAATATTATCGATACCATTTTGTTCCAGAATATCGAGGACTATTCGGTACCCGGCGACTTGATCGATGTGGTGATTATTGTGGGCGGGGTAAACACCCACGGCCAGTTGTTTGATCAGGGCCTTTACGGTTATTTGGCGAAGCTTAACTACTCCAATGTGGTGTTTGTGGGCAGTGAGCAAGACGCCCAGCAGATGCGCGACAACATCGATAATGTGGTGGTGTTGCCCAATATTATCGATGACAAGCTGCATATTGTGGAGGAGCACCTAAAGCAATACCTGACCAATCTGTACCAGCAGGATATCGAGGGCAAGCAAGATATTAAGCATCTCTATGATATTACCAGCAACCAGATATTCTCCACCCCCTATGTGGTCAACCGGGCACTGCCCAATATCGAATCGCGCTTTAGCGTGGCCGACCCCTTTATTTTGCTGGATATTGGCGGCGCCACCACCGATATTCACTACTCCAAAGACTTGGTCGACGACAATCTGGTGACCGAGAACGAATACGATCGCCTGGTTTTTAAGCGCCTGGGGGTATACAAGTCCAAACAGTCCCTAATTTTGGCGGCCCAGGCCAATGAGTTCGTCTATGAGTTATTAATGCACCTAAAGGTTACCGAGCATATCTTTAACGAGCAGAGTGAAAAGGCCACTAAGGTGCTAATGCAGCTGGCCATCTTCTTGGTGCTGTGCAAAATGTCCCACTACCGCCAGTCCTATATCAACCTGAAGCTGCTGGCGATTAACTCGATTGTGTTTACCGGGGGCATTACCAAGGTGCTAAACGAGGAAGATATCGAGATAATTATCGAGTTCTTCTATCAAAAAATTCTATCATCTGGCCACAAGCCCACGGTAGTACTGGATAGTAACTACGATGTGTGGACTCTGGGCTCTTTTGTATAAACGTTTTGGGATATAACACTTATGTCAATTAACTGTATTCGATCCCTACTTGAAGATGCGGTAAGTACCCACAGCGACAGCGTCGCCCTGCGCTTTGATGGCAAAACCATGAGCTACGGCGAGCTGTTTAACCGGGTTAACCAAGTGGCCTGCTATTTGGATGAGCTGGACCTGCCCAAAAACACCCGCATCGGGCTGTACTCCAATAAAAGCCTGGAGCAGGTGGTGGCCATTTTGGCGATTCTATCCACCGATTATATTCTGGTGCCCCTAACCCGGCTGCTAAAACCCGAGCAGGTCGAATATATTATTAATGACTGTGATATTAAGTGCATTATTACCGACCGGGTAAAAATTGAGAGCATCGAAGAGATTAACTTTGGCGGCCATGTGATCTCCTACGAGAGCGTCGGCAAAGATGTGGCCTCTTTTGATGAGATCTACAAGTACTACAATAAGCCCTATAGCTGCGATATTAGCGGCCACAATAATGCGGTCATTACCTATTCTTTTGGTTTGACCGGTACCCCCAAGGGGATTGTGATCTCCCACCGCAATCTATTGGATTCGGCCAGGGTGGTGTCACAGTACCTAAGCCTAAAAGAGGGCGATGTAATTTCCGGGGTGCTGATCTTTAACCTAGACTACGGCCTTAACCAAATATTTTGTAGCCTGTTTAAGCGCGCCACCTTAGCCCTGCACCGCTTTATTTTGCCGGAAGATTTTCTCAACCACCTGATCGACGATGAGGTGACGGTACTGCCCTTAATGCCGGTCAATATCAGCCAGATCTTTGAAGAGGGCAGCACCCGTTTACCCAGCCCCGAACTGTTTGAAAAGCTGCGCATTATCACCTCATCCGGCGGCAATGTGACTGCTAAGATGGTCAGCGACTGTAAACAGCTTTTCCCCGAGGCCGATTTCTATTCCATGCATGGCCTGACCGAGGCCTTTCGCTCTGCCTACCTCGATCCTAGCCAAGCATTGATTCGCCCCGAATCCATCGGCAAGGCCATTCCCGATGTGGAACTGTATGTGATCAACGAGCAGGGCAAACAGTGCGCCCCCCGTGAAGTGGGCGAGTTAATTCATCGTGGCGGCTATATCTATCGCGGTTTTTGGAATGCCCCAGAAGAAAACGCCCTGCGCTTTAAATCTATCGAAATTCTAAAAGACGTGGTAGACCTAGAGGGCCAGCTAACCGATGAAATCGTGGTGGCCTCGGGCGATTATGTCTATAAGGACGAAGAGGGCTATCTATATTTTGTCTCCCGCCACGATGATATGATCAAAACCCGTGGCTTTCGGGTCTCCCCCTATGAGATCGAATCGGTGGTGGCCAAAAACCTGCCCAAGATCTCTCGCTGCGCGGTATTCTCGGTTGAGAACGAGTTAATTGAAGAAGAAATTGTAATGGTTTATTCGGCCCCCTCAGAAATTCCCGAAGAGGAAATCTTGTTCGAGCTGAAAAAACACCTGGCCTCTTATATGATTCCCGCCAAAGTCGTTTATCGCAAGTCTCTGCCGTTGGTGCAGAGCGATAATAATCAGGTCAATAAGGAAGAACTTAAGCGCGAAATAAGCGCTTAAGGTAAGTTGTTGCGCCCGTTAATCTAGGCGCGCGGCTGCCTTGTGTTGGTGCTGCTGTCGCGCTATCGCTAATTTTCGCGGTCAAACTCTTGTCCTACTTGGTCAACCTCAGTTTCTCTAAGCTGGGTAATAATCCCTGTTACTGCGCCCATATACACATACAACAAGGGTTGCAAGGACTGGGCTTTGGCCGTTCACATCTGTCCGACATAAAAACAGTGTTTATCTTAAAACGAAAAAGCTGAGGAGTGGTGCCGCCATCGGTGCCAGCAATCTATGTCGATCAATTTATCCAAAACCCTTTTGGCGCTAACCGTGTGCGCCGCTATAAACCCCACTGCTTTTGCCTCGCAGCTCGAAGAAGTAGTGGTTACCGCCCAAAAACACAGCCAGGGCGTCAACGATATCGGTATTACTGTTAACGCCTTTACCGGTGAACAGTTAAAAGAAGCCGGTGTTGTCAGCGCCGAAGATGTGGCCGCTTTTACCCCGGGCCTCACCGTTAACGAAACCGCCGCCACCGGCGTGCCGCTGTACACTATTCGCGGGGTGGGCTTTCAGGATTACTCTACCGCCGCATCCTCCACCGTGGGTCTGTACTTCGATGAAGTTGCCATTCCCTACACGGTGATGAGCCGAGGCGTATTATTTGATGTGCAGCGGGTAGAGGTGTTAAAAGGCCCACAGGGCGATCTCTACGGCCGCAATACCACCGCCGGCCAGATTAACTTTATCAGCAATAAACCCAGCGAAGAATTTGAAGCGGGTTTTACCTTCGGCTACGACAGTTACGATGTAAAAGACCTAGAGGGCTTTGTCTCTGGCGCAGTCAGTGAGGGCATAAACGCACGCCTTGCCCTTAAAACCACTCAGTCCAGCGAGGGTTGGCAAAAAAGTTTAACCCGCGATGATGAGCTGGGTGAGAAAGACACCTTGGCTCTGCGTACCCTGTGGGATTTCAGTTTGAATGAACAGGCCAATTTACTGCTAAACCTACATTACACCAAAGACGATTCGGATAACCGCGCCAATACTGCCTACGCCGGTACCGAGGCGGGCCTGGCCACTGATTTTGCCGCACCCTACAAAGGCCTGGATCAATATATTCTGCCCACCGGCGCCATGTTTGGGCAGACCCCGCCCTGGTACTCTACCGGTGATAATGAAGCAGCGGACTGGAGTAATACTTACACCAACCCGCGCACTGGCCAGACCTGGAATATTCGCCCCCGGCGCGACAATGAGCTAAAAGGTGCCTCGATCAAACTAAACTGGGATTTCGATGCGTTTAGCCTGAACTCGATCACCGCCTATGATGAGTTTGAACGTACCGAGGCCAATGATTGGGACGGCATGGCGATTGTCGATTCGAGCAATATCAATAGCACCGACTTAGAGGTGTTCTCCCAAGAGCTGCGTTTAAGCGGCCAGAGTGATCAGCTGCTGTGGATTGCGGGTCTGTATTACTCCAGCGATGAAATGAGCGAGAGCTATCACTACTTTATGGGCGACTCGTTGTTTGGTGAGGGCTCGATTCCTTTTGGCATTAACCCCTTTGCCGCCGCGCCGATCTTAGAATTGGAAACCAAATACACCCAGGAAACTGAATCGGCGGCTATTTTTGGCCACCTTGAGTGGCAGGCCACCGAGCAGCTGCGCCTGACCGCCGGTGCCCGCTATACCCGCGAAACCCGCGACTGGGCCGGCTGTACCTTCGATGCCGGTGACGGCAGCTTGGCCAATTTTCTCAACACCTCTTTTGGCGCCAGCCTGGCCCCGGGTGCCTGTGGCACCATCGACGATGATCCGGCCTCGCCCAATTATATTTTTGGGGTGATTGGCGGGCCCGATATCAATAATGCTTTCCATGTATTTAGCGACGAGATCGAAGCGAAAAAATGGATGGGTAAACTGGGTGTCGACTACGATATTAACGACGATATTCTGTGGTATGCCAGCTATTCAAAGGGTTTTAAATCCGGCGGCTTTAACGGCGCCAACTCCAACGCTACCTCGCAGCTTAAGCCCTATGGTGAAGAACAGCTGACGGCACTGGAAACCGGTATTAAAGCGACCTTGCTGGATAACACCCTGCAGCTGAACCTTGCCGCTTTCTGGTACGACTACGAAGACAAGCAAGAGCAGGATACCGCAGTGACCTTTGTCGGCAATATTGCCGGCCTGACCAATGTGCCCGAATCGCGCATTAACGGCGCCGAGTTGGATATGCAGTGGCTGCCAGCAGAAGGCTTAACCGTTAACCTGGGCGTGGCCTACCTGGATACCCTGGTTGAACAGTGGCAGGCGGTCGATCGGGCCAACAGCGTTTGGCCCAATACCGTGTACCGCGATGCCTCAGGTATCGAGTTAGCTCAATCCCCCGAATGGACCTACAACGGTATGGTCAAATACGAGTGGTCGCTGGCCGATAATCTAATGATGGATGTTGCGTTGGATTTTTCCTACCAAGATCAAACTAGCGGCGGTGTCGCCCCGGAAGATGCCACCGAAGATTATTCGCTGCTTAACCTGCGCATGGGTGTTGGTCGTGATGATGGCAACTGGCGTGTAATGCTGTGGGCACGCAACCTGACCGATGAGTACTACTATCCAGCCGCCTATCAAGGTGGTAACGGCCCCTATGTGCGCAGTGCCGGTTTGCCGCGCCACTATGGCCTGAACTTTAGTTATAACTTTTAACCGTTATTGCAACAGCGTTAGTCTTTGGGCGGTTCTTCCGCCCTGTTTTGGGCGGTCTCCTCACTGACCCGCTGGGCCCGGGTAAACCGGGCTTTTTTTCTCGCCCGCAGGGTAATTTGTAAGCCGCGCCAGCGGCAGCTTGGAGTTATTTATGATCAAACCGATAAGCGCCGTGTTCGGTGCCAGCTTACTGACTGTTAGTGTTTACAGTGCGGCTGCGGCCGAACTAGTGATAAAACAGGCCAAAATCTACACCCAAAACGAGGCTCAGCCTTGGGCCAGCGCCATGGCGGTGCAAGACGGCCGCATTGTTTATGTGGGCGACGACCGGGGCGCTGATAAATATATCGGCCCCAATAGCGAAACCCTGGTGTTAAATAAGCAGCTGATTCTACCCGGCCTAGTGGATGCCCATGTGCACCCCGGCCTAGGCGCGGTGAAAGATTTATATGAGTGCAACTTTCCATTCAGCGCAGGCCCGGCCGAAGTGGCCGCGACCGTGGCCGAGTGCTACAAAAACACTGGCGCCGATGAGTGGATACGCGGTGGTCAGTGGAGCAGTAATTTTTTTGTCGATAACCAGATAGCGTCGCCACGTAAGTTTTTAGATAAGGTGTCGCCGGATAAGCCGGTGGCACTGGTGGATGATTCCTACCACAATGCCTGGTTTAACACCCTCGGTTTAGCCAAATTGGGTATCGATGGCAGCCATATCGATGGGGTGGAAATTGAAATGGGTGCCGACGGCAAACCCAATGGTGTTGTGGTGGAAGCCTTTGGTTTGATTCAGCAGCGCATGCCTTGGAAGCCCGAGCAGTATAAGGCGGCCGCCGCTTACGTGGTCAAAACCGCCAACCGCTTTGGTATTACCGGTATTAAGGGCACCTCTATGCCGGCGGCCGAGGCCGAGGGTTTTCGCCAGCAAGAGCAACAGGGCAAGCTTTCTTTGCACGTGGCCATGGCCCAAGCTACCCCCTATGGCCACCGTCACAAGCCATTAGATGTGGCCGTTTACGATAAAATTCGGCAGTCTTTTAAAGATTCCGCGATCGATGCCAATTTTATCAAAATTTTTATGGACGGTGTGCCAACCGCCGCCCGTACCGCCGCCATGTTAGCGCCTTATACTGTGGTGGCCGGGCAACAAGCCACTCGCGGCGCCTTGCATATCCCTGCCGATCTACTCACCCGAGATGTGGTGGCCCTAGATAAGGCTGGCTACACCATAAAAATACATACCGCTGGCGACCGCTCGGTGCGGGTAGCGCTGGATGCCATTGAGGCGGCGCGCAAGGCCAACGGCGACAGCGGCCTGCGTCACGAACTGGCCCACGCCGGCTATGTTGATGCGGCCGATATGCCGCGTTTTAAGCAGCTCAATGCGGTGGCTGATCTATGCCCCTATATCTGGAGCCCATCCCCCATTATCGACTCGGTGATTGCGGCGGTGGGTAATCCGCGTGCAGAGCGTTACTGGCCGATTAAAGACTTGGTCGAAAGTGGTGCGCCGGTCTTAGCCGGCTCCGACTGGCCGGCGGCAGTGGCCAGTATGAACCCTTGGCCGGGGCTGGAGTCCATGGTCACTCGCGCCGATCCGACTGGCCAGTTCCCCGGCACTTTGTGGGCCGAACAGGCGGTGAGCTTAGAGCAGGC
>JAOXRV010000417.1 GCA_025800435.1 Cellvibrionaceae bacterium
TCCGAGCGCAGGGATTTAAGCTGCTCTTTTTGGCGCACCCCAAAGCGGTGTTCCTCATCGATAATCAGCAGGCCCAGTGATTTATAATTGAGACCGCCCTGAATCAGCTTGTGGGTGCCGATAATAATATCGACCTTGCCATCGGCCAGCTGTTTTTCTACCGCGCTGGTTTCTTTGCCACTGCGAAAGCGCGACACCACTTCAATATTGACCGGCCAGTCGGCGAAGCGGTCTTTAAAGTTTTCATAGTGTTGTTGCGCCAGCAGGGTGGTGGGCACCAGCATGGCCACCTGTTTGCCCGAGTGCACCGCCAAGAAGGCCGCGCGCATAGCCACCTCGGTTTTGCCGAAACCGACATCGCCACAGACCAGGCGATCCATGG
Organism: Cellvibrionaceae bacterium; assembly: GCA_025800435.1. Lineage (GTDB taxonomy): Bacteria > Pseudomonadota > Gammaproteobacteria > Pseudomonadales > Cellvibrionaceae > Pseudoteredinibacter. The sequence goes on from JAOXRV010000417.1 coordinate 383, forward strand.
CTTTGTCTTGGGTCATATCGGTAAACACCGCCTCGATGGCGTTTTGCTGGTCCGGGGTTTCCTCAAACGGGAAGCCGGTGGCGAAATCGTCGTAGGCCTGTTTGGGGTCGCGGAATTTAAAGCCCTTGCGCGCCGCCCGGCGGGCGTAAATATCCAACAGCTCGGCGGCCACATCGCGCACTTTCTCGGCGGCTTTGCGCTTGGCTTTTTGCCACTGTTCGGTACCCAGGCGGTGCAGGGGCGCGTTTTCGGCGCCGCTGTAGCGGGCAATTAAATGCAAATTGGCCACCGGCACATAGAGCTTGGCAGCGTCGGCGTATTCGAGCATTAAAAATTCATTGGCCTGGCCATCGGTGCTGATGGTCTCTAGCCCCCGGTAGCGGCCGACGCCGTGGTCGATATGCACCACTGCCGCACCGGGGTTGAGTTCGGCCAGGTTTTTAACCACAAAATCGCTGTGATCGCTCTGCTGGGCCTTGCGCCGGCGGCGCTGCTGCACGCGCTGGCCAAACAATTGGGATTCGCACACGATGGCGATATTGTCAGCCGCCAGGTGCAGGCCGCGATCCAGTGGCGAGATCACCACCGCCAGGTCGTGGTCACTGGCTAAAAACTCTTGCCAACTGCCCACTTCGGTCGGGGTAATTTGGTTTTTGCGCAGTAAATCCAGCAGCGACTCGCGCCGGCCGGCGGATTCGGCACTGAACAATACCCGCGCCTGGGTTTGCATTAAAAACGCTTCCAGCGCGGTCAGCGGGTTATCGGATTTGGGGTTAACCGACAGTTCCGGTGGCGTTCGGCAGCTAAAGCTGGCCTGGTCGGGGGAGTCTTTGGCTGGGTTAATTTCAATGCGGGGGTAGTTTTTTAGGGCCCCAAATACCTCGCCGGCGCCTAAAAAGATGCGTTCGGGTTTTAGCAGTGGGCGCTCTATATCGCCGGCGCGGTTTTGGTAGCGTTCGCTGATTTCGCGCCAGAAGTTTTCGCTGGCACTGTGGCAGTCGCCGCTCAATAGGCACAGGGTGTCTTTGGGCAGGTAGTCAAACAGGCTGGCGCACTGTTCAAAAAACAGCGGCAGGTAGTATTCGATACCAGCTGGGGAAATGCCGGCGCTGATATCCTGGTAAATACTGCACGCTTTTGGGTCTGAGTTGCTGAACTCTTCAGCCCAGCGCCGTTTAAATTGGCGAATGGCCTCGGGCTCAACCGGGAATTCCTTGGCCGCCAGCAGTTCTATTTGGGCGACCTTATCCTGGCTGCGCTGGGTTTCTGGGTCAAAGCTGCGCAGTGAGTCGACTTCATCGTCAAATAGATCGATGCGATAGGGCCTGTCGCTGCCCATGGGGAAAATATCCAGCAGCGAGCCGCGCACCGCAAACTCGCCGTGTTCGTACACGGTATCCACACAGATATAACCGGCCTCTTGCAGCTGGGCGCGCTGGGCCTCGATATTAAACTGCTGGCCTGCTTTGATCAGCAGGGTTGAGCCGGCGATAAAACTCGGCGGCGCCAGCCGGTGCATTAAATTGCTGATAGAGCAGACGATCACCCCGGCCGCCATGGTGGGAATTTCGTACAGGGCTTTGAGGCGCTCGGAGACGATGTCCTGGTGGGGGGAGAAGTTGTCGTAGGGCAGGGTTTCCCAGTCGGCAAAGTGCAGCAGTGGCAAACCCTGCAGGTAAAAGCCTAGCTCTGCCTCCAGTTGTACCGCCTCGGCGCCGCTCTGGCAGATCAACAGCAGCGGTGAGCACCGTTCGGCCGCCAATTGGGCAATGGCCAGGGCGGCGGCTGAGCCCTTTAGCCCTTGCCAATAGAGGCTGCTGCCGGTTTTGCTGTGGTGGCGGGGCAAAAGGGGCGAGATGGGGTCGCTCATGGGGCTCCTGTTATTCGCTAGGGCAAAGGGGGCGCTATTGTACTTTTTGATTGATCTAGGCGCTATATCCATCAGAATTATGGTGGGCATAGCCGATTGTGCCTTGCACCGCTTATGTCTAATCACGATAATAGCGCCCACTCCGCCTACTGCCATCAGCGGGCGGGCACCAACACCGTAGCAACTCAAAGGTAAGCATCGTGAATCGACCAAAGCCGGACGACTACTTTAAAGACTGGAAAGAGCGCGAAGCGCTGGCGGAAGCCATGATCCCTATGATTGGGCGCTTAAACCGCGAGAAGAACATCTCTATCTATATGTATGGGCGCTCTTTGGTAAACCGCTCAGTCATCGACATTATGAAATCGCACCGTTTTGTGCGCCAGGTCGAGTCTAACGAGCTGTCAGAGTTTGAAAGCTATCCTATTTTGGAAGCCATCTGCGCTATGAATCTGGGCCCGGCCCATATCGATTTGGGCAAGATCACCGTAGCCTATATGAAAGATGGCGGCCCCATGGATCAGGGCGTTAATGCCAGTGATTTTGTTCAGCAAGAGCTGGTTGGCCTGGTTGGCGCCAGCGAAAAGCCCCTGCCAGAGTCCCAGGATGTGGTCTTGTATGGCTTTGGTCGTATCGGCCGCCTGGTGGCGCGCCTGTTGGTAGAAAAAGCCGGCAGTGGCGATGTGATGCGCCTGCGCGCAATTGTGGTGCGCAAGGGCAAGTCGGCTAACGACCTAGTCAAGCGCGCCAGTCTGCTGCGCCGGGACTCGGTTCACGGTTCCTTCAAAGGCACTATTCGCGTTGACGAAGATACCAATACACTGGTGCTGAACGGCAACGAGGTTAAGGTAATCTACGCCAATTCTCCGGCCGAGGTAGACTACACCGAATACGGTATCAACAATGCCATTATTGTTGACAATACCGGTGTCTGGCGCGATGAAGATGGCCTGGGCCAGCACCTTAAGTGCCCCGGTGCCGGCAAGGTGATCTTGACTGCGCCTGGTAAAGGCGAGATCAAGAACATTGTTTACGGTATCAATAACGGCGATATCAAGCCCGAAGATAAGATTCTGTCTGCCGCTTCTTGTACCACCAACGCCATTGTGCCGGTGCTGAAGGCGATGATGGACGGTTTTGGTGTTAAGCACGGCCACGTCGAGACCGTACACGCCTACACCAATGACCAGAACCTGATCGATAACTACCATAAGGGCGACCGCCGCGGCCGCAGTGCGGCCCTGAATATGGTGATTACCGAAACTGGCGCCGCCAAAGCGGTGGCCAAGGCGCTGCCCGAGCTGGCCGGCAAGTTGACCGGTAACGCCATCCGCGTGCCGACCCCCAATGTGTCGATGGCTATTCTGAATTTGCAGCTGGAAAAATCCGCCACGGTGGAAGAGGTTAATGCCTATATGCGCGAAGCGGCCCTGCACTCTAGGCTGCAGCAGCAGATCGACTACACCAACTCGCCTGAGGTAGTATCGACCGATTTTGTGGGCTCGCGCCACGCCTCGGTATTTGACTCAGAGGCCACCATTGTCGATGGCACCAGCGCGGTCTTGTACTGCTGGTACGATAATGAGTTTGGCTACAGCTGCCAGGTGGTTCGCTGCCTGGAGGATATGGCTGGGGTTAACTACAATATGTACCCTAAAGCTTAGTTTTAGGCTTTTGTGGGTATAAAAACCGGGGCATGCCCCGGTCTTTTTGTGTTTGGGCCTTTTGTTTTGCTTA
>JAOXRV010000438.1 GCA_025800435.1 Cellvibrionaceae bacterium
GCCTGGGAGGCCATTTGCGCGGTTTCTTTATCGCGTATTTCGCCCACCATAATAATATCTGGGTCTTGGCGCATTAGGGTGCGAATACCGGCGGCAAAATCGAGGCCGATCTGGGGTTGTATCTGGGTTTGGTTAAAGGCATCTTCCACCATTTCGATGGGGTCTTCCACGGTGCTGACATTCACCGCTGGGGTGGCCAGGGTTTTTAAGCTGGTATAAAGGGTGGTGGTTTTACCCGAGCCGGTGGGGCCGGTGACCAGCACAATACCATTGGGCTGGCCAACCATTTGCTGCCAACGCTTATGATCTTCGCCAACTAAACCCAAATCTTCAAAGCTGCGCAGCAATATATCGGGGTCAAAAATGCGGATCACCAGTTTCTCGCCAAAGGCGGTGGGCAGGGTGGATAGGCGCAACTCTACCTCACTGCCATCGGGGCGCTTGGTTTTTACCCGGCCATCTTGTGGTTTGCGCTTTTCGGCGATATCCATACGGCCCAAGATTTTCATGCGGCTGAGCACGGCAGTAGAAACACCGCTGGGCAGCTCGTACACCGTGTGCAAGATACCATCGATACGAAAGCGCAGGGTGCCGGTCTCGCGCCGGGGCTCTAGATGAATATCACTGGCGCGCTGCTCAAACGCATACTGCAACAGCCAGTCGACAATATTGATAATATGCTGATCGTTGGCCTCTGGGTCTTTCAACTTACCCAGCTCTAGCAGCTGCTCAAAACTGCTGACACTGGTGCCAGCGGGCATATTCTTGGCGCCAGAGATGGAGCGCGACAGGGTGTAAAGCTCGGCCCGGTACTTTTCAACATCGCCTGGGTAAGAGAACACCCGCACCACCCGCTTGCGCGCCACATGCTCCAGCTGCTCGATCCAGGTGATGTTATAGGGTTGGTTAGTGGCCACGGTAATATGATCCGGCGCCACCTCAACACAGAGAATATCGTGGCGCTTGGCAAAGGCGAAGGACATTACTTTGGTGATCTCCACCGCCTTAAGCTTTAGCCCATCCAAGGGAAAATAAGGCAGGCCGGCCTGGGCCGCCTGCCAGCGGCTCAGCACCTCGGCATTAAGTATCTGCCCCTCGTTAGCCTGGTCGGCCAGGCGCTGGCTGGCAATATATGTCAAGGGGTGCATGGCCGCTTCATCTTTACTGCGGCTGGAGCCGATCAACACATTGGCATCGGCGGCGCTCAGGCGACCATCCCGGCGCAGGTCATCCAGCACGCTGCGCAGGCTTAGCATCCGATCCGAGACTGTGTTCATGGGGGCTCTCCTAGTCTTTATTGGCCCTTAGCTTAGCATAAGCCTTTGTCCCCAGACGACGAATTTTACCTGAAATCAAAGGCTTACACGGCCGATCAAAAAACAGCCAAAAGACACACTTAATCCATGTCATAAAAATATCATTTATTTGTAATATTTCTACTGACGCCTAAGCTCACAAGCTCTATACTCCCGCGCTTTTACCCCCCCAAAAAAATTTACAAGCTTAGTCGTGGAGTTTTCAATGAGCCTACTCGCCGAATACGGGAATGTGTTGTTTATTATGGCCTGTATCTTCGGCCTGTTTATGGCCTGGGGCGTGGGCGCCAACGATGTCGCCAATGCCATGGGCACCTCGGTGGGCTCCAAGGCCTTAACCATTAAGCAGGCGATTATTATCGCCATGGTGTTCGAGTTTCTCGGCGCCTATCTGGCCGGTGGCGAGGTTACCGCCACCATTCGCAAGGGCATTATCGACCCGGGGCTATTTGAACAGAGCCCAGAACTATTGGTCTTTGGTATGCTGGCCGCGCTATTGGCCGCCGGCACCTGGCTGCTAATCGCCAGCATTAAAGGCTGGCCCGTCTCTACTACCCACTCCATTGTCGGCGCTATTGTGGGCTTTGCCGCCGCCGGTATCTCGGTAGATGCGGTGGCCTGGGGCAAGGTTTTAAAGATTGTTGCCAGCTGGGTGGTATCACCAGTTTTGGCCGGCACCATTGCCTTCTTGCTTTATCGCAGTGTACAAAAGCTAATTCTCGAATCCGATGACCCCTTTGCCAACGCCAAGCGCTATATCCCGGTGTATATGTTTGCGGTGGGCTTTTTAATCGCCATGGTCACCCTGCTTAAGGGCCTCAAACATGTATTTAAAGATGCGGGCTTTAAACTCAGCTTTATCGAATCTACGGGCCTGGCGGCGGTTGCTGGCCTATTGGTAGCGGGCTTTGGCATCTTCCTATTAAGCCGGGTGCAATACCACCTCCAGAAAGATCAACCCTTCGACAGCCTGGAAAAAGTATTCGCTATTTTGATGATTTTTACCGCTTGCGCCATGGCCTTTGCGCACGGTTCGAACGATGTGGCCAATGCGGTTGGCCCCTTGGCGGCGGTGGTTAACACGGTGCAAGCGGGCGCGGTTGGCGCCAAATCGATGATGCCCAGCTGGGTCCTTCTGCTCGGCGGGGCCGGTATTGTGGTCGGCCTGGCCACCTATGGTTTTAAGGTGATTGCCACCGTCGGCAAAAAGATTACTGAGCTTACCCCAAGCCGTGGCTTTGCCGCCGAGCTGGGCGCCGCCGCCACGGTGGTGTTGGCCTCGGGCACCGGCCTGCCCATCTCCACCACTCACACCTTGGTGGGCGCCATCTTAGGCGTTGGCCTGGCCCGCGGCATTGCCGCCCTGGATCTGCGGGTGGTTGGCACCATTGCCGTTTCCTGGGTGGTTACCTTGCCCGCCGGTGCGGGCTTGGCGATCCTGTTTTTCTATACCTTCAAAGCGATCTTCGCCTAAACAGTACTATCACCTGGCGGTCATAATTCGGCCCAAAAATGGCTGCCATTAACAAAGGTGACAACAAATACACAAGGGCAAAATTATTGTCGGCATGTTTATTGGGGCGATATAAAAGAAACTTAAGTGGCAGCAAGCGTAAGTGAAACTGAACGCCACTTATCGCAAGTTTGATAATAAACAAAAACTTAGTACCAATACCGGATATTAATATTAAGTTCATGCGCTAAGCTTTTAAATTCATTGAACTATCCACTATAGATAGTCAAAAAAGTTTAATGTTTAGTGAGTTTTCTTGGTCTACACTTAGAAGAACTCTTGTAAAAAGCGCTAATTAAAGCGCCAAAACACCGCCACTGCGCAGGGCTTTGTCGCGCAAACTAACCCGGCGGCACATCATGGAAGCGATATTATGGGTCTTAGTAAATTTACCTTCGACAACCGCCAAAGCCGGCGCACACTGGGCCTGTGCCTGGCCGCTGCCACAGCACTATCATTTGGCCTGCTACTCACCCAAGCCAGTATAGCTGGCAGCGGTGTTGGCAATTTTATCCTGGCCGGGGTACTTATGTTTATCAGCCTGTGCCTGGGCAGCAGCAGCTACGGCCTGTTGTACTTAAACCGAAAGCTTAGTCGCGCCCTCGCGCCCTCTTTGTGGCGCCACTTTGTCAGCATTTCACTGGTGTTTGCGCTGATGCAAGTTGCCGTCGCCGGCAATGTTATGGATATCATGATCGGCACCAGCCTCTTTAGCGCCATGCTCTTTTTCTTGGCCTTTCCGGTACAAAGCAGCAATTCCTAAGTAACACCAGGGCACCTCTGAATAACTCGGTAACGCGCTGGCCATAAAGTTGCTCGCAAGCACGCGTTAGGGCACAGTTGTGTTTTTGCATTAAGCATCGGCTTAACACAACTAGGATAACGCCTTGAAAACTCACCGCCAGTTTCAACAACGCCTGCGCCAGTTAGTTGCCAGCCCCTCGGTCAGCAGCCACAGCCCCCAATGGGATATGAGCAACCGCCAAGTGGTGGAATTGCTGGGCAATTGGCTTGAGGCACTGGCTTTTGAAGTGCAGATAGTGCCGGTAGCGGATAATAAAGCCAACCTGATTGCTGTGCGCGGTCAGGGCAGTGGCGGCCTAGTGCTAGCCGGTCACACCGATACCGTACCCTATGACGAGGACCGCTGGCAGCAGGACCCATTTAGCTTAGAAGAGCGCGACAACCGCTTTTACGGCCTGGGTGCCACCGATATGAAAGGCTTCTTCCCGGTGGTGCTGGCGGCCATTGAAGAATTTGCTGAGGCCGAATTCAGCCAGCCATTAATCGTGCTGGCCACCGCCGATGAAGAGAGCAGCATGAGCGGCGCCCGGGCCCTGGCCGCCCAGGGTTTTAACGCCGGCGGTCAGGCTCGCTACGCGGTTATCGGCGAGCCCACGGGCCTGCGCCCGGTGCGCATGCACAAGGGCATTATGATGGAAGAGGTGCGGGTGTTTGGTCGCTCGGGCCACTCCTCTAACCCAGCCCTGGGCGATAACGAGAT
>JAOXRV010000439.1 GCA_025800435.1 Cellvibrionaceae bacterium
CAGTACCGCGTCGATTTCACGCTCTTGGGCGGTATGGGGCACCAGGTTAATATCGCAACCCTGATCGGGGTTATCCAAGTTAATGGTGGGCGGCGCCACCTGATCGCGAATAGCCAGTACCGACAGAATCGCCTCGACCGAGCCGGCCGCACCTAAGAGGTGGCCAATCATGGATTTCGTGGAGCTAACCGCAACCTGATCGACCGCCGCGCCCATCACATTTTTGACCGCCAGGCACTCGGCGACATCACCGGCTGGGGTGGAGGTACCGTGGGCGTTGATGTAATTAATGCGAGCCACATCAATATTGGCATCGTCGATGGCGTTTTGCATCGACAGGGCCGCGCCGGCGCCGTCCTCGGGTGGCGAGGTCATATGATAGGCGTCGCCGCTCATGCCAAAACCAATCAGCTCGGCGTAGATATTGGCACCGCGCGCCTTGGCGTGCTCGTATTCTTCGAGCATCATCACCCCGGCGCCTTCGCCCAGCACAAAGCCATCCCGGTCTTTATCCCAGGGGCGGCTGGCGGCTTGGGGGTCGTCGTTGCGGGTTGACAGCGCACGAGCGGCAGCAAAGCCACCGATACCCACCGGGGTGGTGGCCATCTCGGCGCCACCGGCCAACATGGCATCGGCCTCGCCGTATTGGATTGAGCGGGCCGCCAAGCCAATACTGTGGGTACCGGTGGTACAGGCGGTTACCACCGCCAGATTGGGGCCGCGAAAGCCGTACATAATCGATAGATTGCCCGAGATCATATTGATAATGGCACCGGGCACAAAAAACGGGGAGATACGACGGGGGCCGCGCTCGGCAATGGTTTTGGCACCGTCTTCAATCGAGCCCATGCCGCCGATACCAGAGCCGATGACAGCGCCAACACGGGGGGCGTTGGCCTCGGTAATTTCCAGGCCGCTGTCGCGCATGGCCTGAATACCGGCAACCATACCGTACTGAATAAACGGGTCCATTTTGCGGGCATCTTTTACTGGCAGGTAATCACCTACCTGCAGATCTTTGACCGCGGCACTAAAACGGGTGGTGAAAGCAGAAGCATCGAATTTTTCGATTGGGCCTACGCCACTTTTACCTGCCAAAATCGCTTCCCAACTGCTGGCTACTGTATTGCCCAGCGGGGAAACCATTCCCAAACCCGTTACCACAACTCTTCTGCGGGACATATCGCCTCCGTCGTGCATTTACTGCGAATGATTAAAACTACTGCGAACTAATGGCTGATTTAAACACCCTGTCGTAGCATGTAACAAAACCCAACGCAGTGATTTACACCGGTTATTTTACATTTTTTACAGGTGTACTGTAACAGCCCAAGGTCGCTGTAATTTTGCCCAAAAGTTCAAGGCTAAAAACAACAAAAGCCGCCCTACGCAACATAGAACGGCTTTTTCAAGGCATGTTTTAAAGCACTGCCTCAATCAACGAGGGTTTGGCGAATTAAGCCAGGTTGTCGTTGATGTATTTGATAGCCAACTCAACGGTGGTTATTTTTTCCGCCTCGTCGTCTGGAATCTCGGTTTCAAACTCTTCTTCCAGGGCCATTACTAATTCTACGGTATCGAGAGAGTCGGCGCCCAGGTCCTCTACGAAAGAGGCTTCGGTTTTCACTTCTTCTTCTTTAACGCCCAGTTGCTCAGCAACGATTTTTTTTACGCGTTCTTCAATGCTGCTCATAACGTTTTTCAACTCCTAGTGGTCTACGTCGGTTTAGCCGCTCTGTACTCGGACTGGTTGAAAAAGGGAAAGATCTTAGGCAAATTGTTCAGCTTTTACTCAGCTTGACGGCTTTACTATCCGGGCTGCGATTGATAGTCATTCATTGCAAACTATTAATCGCCGGTTGGGTAATATCGCTTCTACCTAAAAACCAGCCTTCGCGGTCAGTCTTCGTTATTTTCATTACTCTCGGCCTGCTCACTACAGCGTTAAAAAGCAAAGCAAGCCTAAGCGGTGGTTCGGTCACGGCTTAAATCTTAAGCTCCAGCCAACACGAGGGCGCATTTTACATGGATTTACGCCCGGTTGTAACGGATCTTGTTAAAAATTCAAAAAAAACTAATTTACTACTTAAAAAACAATTACTTAAGTAATTTATTGGCAGCGCTAAAGGGCAAAATTCTGGCCCCAAAACGGGCGTATTTCACACTTTTTAACACCGCTGTGCAAAGCCAAACTGGCCCTTTTGGGGGCCACCTTAAACTTTAGGCCATATACATGCCACCATTTACCTGTAAGGTTTCTCCGGTGATATAACCACCGCCATCGCCGGCCAAAAAACTTACCACTGCGGCAATTTCTTCGGGTTGGCCCAAGCGGCCCAATGCTATCTGTGACAGCATTAATTCCTTTTGGTTTTGCTCTAAATCTTTGGTCATATCGGTATCGATAAAGCCTGGGGCAACGGTATTAACGGTAATACCGCGTGAGCCAATTTCTTTGGCCAGTGAGCGGGCAAAACCGGCCACACCCGCCTTGGAGGCAGCGTAGTTGGATTGGCCCGCATTACCCATAGAGCCCACCACCGAGCTGACATTGATAATACGGCCCCAGCGGGCTTTCATCATACCGCGCAAACAGGCTTTGCTAAGCCGATAAACCGCGCTGAGGTTGGTGTTGATCACCTCAAACCACTCGTCTTCACCCATGCGCATCAGCAGGTTGTCTTTGGTGATGCCGGCGTTATTGACCAGAATTTCAATCGCGGCAAACTCATCGTTAACCGCTTTAATTAGCTCGGCCACCGAATCGGCATCGGTCACATTAAGCACCATACCCTTACCTTTTAAGCCTTTTTCGGCCAGGCGGGCGCTGATTTTTTCGGCGCCGCCAGCGCTGGTGGCAGTGCCGATAACCACCGCGCCCTGGGCGGCCAAATGATCGGCAATGGCCGCACCGATACCGCGACTGGCACCGGTCACTAAGGTTACCTTTCCTTCAATACTCATGCTGCTATCCTCTTAGCCCAGCTCGGCGGCCAGGGCGGTGAAATCATCGGGGTTTTCCAAACCGGCCGCCGCCACACTGCGATCGATACGCTTAAGCAAGCCCGCCAGTACTTTACCTGGGCCACACTCTACCGCCTGTTCAATACCGGCGACCTTAAGTGCATTGACACAATCTACCCACAGCACCGGGCTGTAAATTTGCTCGATCATCAGCGCTTTAATACGCGCCGGGTCAGTTTCAGTTTGGGCGTGAACATTGTGTACCACCGGCGTTACCGGGCTATTAAATTCAGTGGCCTCAATTTGCTCGGCCAACTGTTCGGCGGCCGGGCGCATCAGCTCGGTATGAAACGGCGCGCTGACCGGCAGCGGCATGGCGCGCTTGGCACCGGCGGCTTTACACAGCTCGATGGCTTTATCGATAGCGGTGCTGGAGCCGGCGATAACCACCTGCCCTGGGGCGTTAAAATTAACCGCTGCGGCCACACCTTCGGCACTGGCTTCGCGACAGGCCTGTTTAATGGCGTCGTCATCCAGGCCGATAATAGCGGCCATGGCGCCCTCGCCTGCCGGTACCGCTGCCTGCATAAATTTACCACGCTGCTGCACCAGTTTTACCGCGGCTTTAAAATCCACCACGCCGGCGCAAACCAAGGCCGACCACTCGCCCAAGCTGTGGCCCGCCATTAAGGCTGGGCGGGCTTCGCCCTGCTGCTGCCACACGCGCCAGCAGGCAACACTGGCGGTTAACAGCAGTGGCTGGGTGCGCTCGGTCAGGTTAATTTGCTCTTGCTCGCCGTTTTGCAGCAGATCCCATAAGTCGTAAGCCAGCACCTCACTGGCTTGGGCAAAGGTCTCGCCCACCACCGGGTGAGCGGCGGACAGCTCGGCCAGCATGCCAATTTTTTGGGAGCCTTGGCCGGGAAATACAAAGGCCAGATTCGATTGCACCATAGGAATACCTTTTGGTTTTAGTTTTTGTCTTTTTAGCACTCTATTTAGTAGCAGTAGCCAAAACCCGAAATATTAACGAGCCGGGGGGTATTTAGAAATGATCCCGCTCAAACTGGGTATAAATTCTTTGCGCTACCTGACCGCGCACCTGCTCCAGTGCCAAATTAAGGGCGCTGATAAAAGCGGCCTCATCGGCACCGCCGTGGCTTTTGATCAGGGGGCTTTGCAGGCCTAAAAAACTGGCGCCATTATAACGGCCAGGATCAAACTGGCGCTGCCATTTGCGCAATAATGGCCGGGCAAATCGGCCAACCAGGCGCCCGTACCAGCTGCGGCCGAAGGATTGCTTCATTTCAGAGGCCATCAACTGGGCCACGCCCTCGCTGACTTTTAGGGCCACATTGC
>JAOXRV010000458.1 GCA_025800435.1 Cellvibrionaceae bacterium
GCCGGAATCTAAATGATCCCTGCCAATCACAATCGGCGCCTTTAGCTCACCAGTTTTAACCATCTCATTAAAAGCCTGGCCCAGGCGCGCCCGATCTTTTAAGCCCACCCAGCAGATGCGCGCGGGCAAGCCCTGGAAGTCAATTCGTTCGCGGGCCATATCCAGCCAGTTGTGTAAGTGGGTGTCACCTGGGATCAGCTCTTTTACCTTGGCGTCGGTTTTGTAAATATCTTCCGGGTCGCCACTTAGGGCCACCCAGCGGAAGGGGCCAATGCCTTCACAAAATAAGGGGCGAATATAGGCGGGTACAAAACCCGGGAAATCAAAGGCATTGGCAATGCCTTGTTCCAGCGCCATCTGGCGAATATTATTGCCGTAATCTAAGGTGGCGGCGCCCCGCTTTTGTAAGGCCAACATCGCTTCTACTTGCACAGCCATGGATTGCTTGGCCGCTGTTACCACCGCGGCCTCATCTTGCCGGCGCATCTGGGCGGCCTGCTGCAAGCTCCAACCCACGGGCAAATAACCGTTGAGTGGGTCGTGGGCGGAGGTTTGATCGGTCACCACATCGGGCACAATACCGCGCGCGACCAGTTTGGGGAACACATCGGCTGCATTGCCCAGCAGGCCCACCGAAATTGCCTGGCCCGCTTGCACGGCTTCGTCGATTAACGCCAGGGCTTCATCTAAGCTGCGGGCTTTTTTATCCAGGTAGCGGTTGCTTAAGCGGAAGTCGATACGGCTCTCGTCACATTCCACCGCCAGCATGGAAAAACCCGCCATGGTGGCGGCCAGTGGCTGGGCACCGCCCATACCGCCGAGGCCGCCAGTTAAAATCCAGCGGCCTTTGGCCTGGCCGCCAAAGTGTTGCCGCGCAACTGCGCCAAAGGTTTCGTAGGTGCCCTGCACAATGCCCTGGCTGCCGATATAAATCCAAGAGCCGGCGGTCATTTGGCCGTACATCATCAGCCCTTGCTTATCCAGCTTATTAAAGTGTTCCCAGTTGGCCCAGTGAGGCACTAGGTTTGAATTGGCGATTAATACCCTCGGTGCATCGGCGTGGGTTTTAAATACGCCCACCGGTTTGCCGCTTTGGATCAGCAGGGATTCGTCCGCCTCCAATTGTTTGAGTACCTCGACAATTTTATCGAAGCAGGCCCAGTCGCGGGCGGCCCGGCCAATGCCGCCGTATACCACCAAATTGGCCGGGTGCTCGGCAACCGCCGGGTCGAGGTTGTTCATCAACATGCGCAGGGCCGCCTCGCTGATCCAGTTTTTGGCCTGCAATTGGCTGCCAGTAGGGGCTTTGATTTGGCGGCTGGGGTCGTGGCGCGGGTTGCTCATTGGCGCGGCTCCTGTGCTTGAATATGAAAGTGACCACCGAGGCAATAGCGATCGCCGGGGTGAATTAAGGTGGCAATACTGACCACGCCCTGGGTCGACCAGGTGCGCCGGCTTATTTGTAAGCAGGGCGCGCCGGGGGCAATGGCCAGGGCCTGGGCAATATCGCTATCGACCAGGGTCGCCTCGACCTTGTGGCTGGCCTCGGTCAGTGGGGCGCAGCGGCTTAAATAGGCGTTGGGGGTTTGCTCGCTAAAATCTTGGACGAGATAGTCCGGCGCCATGGCCGGGTTAACGAGGCGGTCTTCCCACTGAATTGGGGTGTCGCCGTCGTAGTGCACAATAACGCTGCGGTACAGGTCTTGGCCCGGCACCATATTGAGCAGCCAGGCCTGCTGGGCGTCGGCCTCTATTTGGCCAAGGCTTAACACTCGGGCGCGGTGGCTGGCCACTTCATCGGCGATATTGCGCACCTCCATCATCGCCGCCACTGGGCGCTGCTCGGCGACAAAGCTGCCAAGGCCGGGGGTGCGGATAACTAGGCCCGCCTCGGTTAATTCTTGCAGGGCGCGGCGGGCGGTCATGCGGCTGACTGCAAAGCGTTGGCACAGCTCGTTTTCCGAGGGCACTCGGTCCCCCGGGCGCAGCTGGCCCTGTTGAATTTGCCCTTCGATATGGGCGCGGATTGCGGCAAAGCGTGGTATGGCCATGGTCGGTCTTGACTGAATATTTGCGCTTAGTGTAGTTGTGTATACCTGTATATACAACTATAGTTTGTCATTGTAGTTTGTAATTGTTTTTTATGCACTGAGAGTTAGGTTAAAGAGATGCCCAATGCTATCAACCTTGATCTGCTGATCGACAATGTCAACTTGGCCACTATGGATCCCAGCGCTGAGGGCGCCTATGGGGCCATTGAGGCTGCCTGGTTGGCGGTGGCCGATGGACGCATTCACAGTTTGGGCACAGGCCCTGCTCCCCAGGCTAAGGTGGTTGTGGATGGCCGCGGTGGTTGGTTGACGCCGGGTTTAATCGATTGCCATACCCACTTGATTTGGGGCGGCAACCGGGCGCGGGAATTTGAGGCCCGGCTTGAGGGTAAAAGCTACCGGCAAATTGCCGAGGCTGGTGGCGGTATCAACAGTACCGTGGCCGCCACCCGCCGGGCCAGCGATGCCGAGTTGCTAACTGACGCCAGGGCGCGCTTGCAGAGCTTGGCGGCCGAAGGGGTCAGTACGCTAGAGATCAAAAGCGGTTATGGTCTAAACCTGGAACAGGAATTGCGGCTGCTAAAACTGGCCGCAACACTGGAACAGGAAAGCGGCTTGACGATCAGCAAAACCCTGTTGGCCGCCCACGCGCTGCCGCCCGAGTTTGCCGGGCGCAGCGACGATTATATCGATCTGGTGTGTGAGCAAATTATTCCCCAGGCGGCGGCCGCCGGTTTGGCCGATTGCGTGGATGTATTTTGCGAGGGGGTGGGTTTTAACCTGGCCCAATGTCGGCGGGTATTTAGCGCGGCCCAGGCCAATGGCCTGCCGGTAAAAGGCCATGTGGAACAGTTGAGCGATCTAAAAGGTGCGCGTCTTGTGGCCGAGTTTAAGGGCTGGTCGGCCGATCATATTGAGTACCTTCAGGCCGAGGACGTGGCCGCCTTAGCCGGCACCGTGGCGGTATTATTACCGGGTGCTTTTTACGCGCTACAAGAAACCCAGCGGCCACCAATAGATGCCCTGCGCCAACACAGTATCAGTATGGCGGTGGCCAGTGATTTAAATCCGGGCACCTCGCCCTTTGCCTCTTTGCGTTTGGCCATGAACCAGGCTTGTGTATTATTTGGCTTAACCCCGGCCGAAGCCTTGGCGGGGGTAACTCGGGCGGCGGCCCAAGCCTTGGGTTTAAATCAAAGTAAAGGGCAGTTAAGCGCGGGTTTTGATGCGGATTTGGTGCTTTGGTCGATCGATCACCCAAGTGAATTAAGTTATGGTTTAAATTTAGTGCGGCCCGAATCCATGTGGATTGGCGGTCGGCCATTTTAAGATGCGGGATTTTACTATGTGGCAGGAGTTTCAAGCTGAGCTATGGCAGGGGCGTATAGATTCGGAAGATACCCCAGCGCCGCGCTGGCATCAGCTGGTGCAAGATTTTGAGCAGGCCCCGGCCGCGGTCAATGGCGCGCCGGTACTATTGGGTTTTGCCTGTGACGAAGGAGTGCGCCGCAACGGCGGCCGCCACGGTGCGGCCGCCGGCCCCGAGGCTTTGCGCCGGGCCCTGGCCAACCTTAGCTGGCAGCCCATTAGCTATCTTGGCGCCGAGTTAAAAGACGGCCTCTACGATGCTGGCACAGTGGTTTGCGATGGCCCCGATCTGGAACAGGCGCAATTGCAATACGGCCATCTTATCGCCAATATTTTACAGGCCGGGGGCTTGCCCATTGGCCTCGGTGGCGGCCACGAAATTGCCTGGGGCAGCTATTCGGGTTTAGAGGCGGCGCTGCGCAACCAAGACCGCCCGGTGGAGCAGTTGGCCATTATTAATTTGGATGCCCACCTGGATTTGCGCAAGCCCTATAACGGCTCTACTTCGGGTACACCGTTTCGGCAGATTGCCGAGCATCGCCTGGCCCAGGGCTGGCCCTTTCACTACGCCTGCTTTGGGGTAAACCCCAGCGCCAACACTCGCGCCCTGTTTGAATTTGCCGCCGAGCACGATGTGTTTTGGCGCGCCGATGTGGATTGCAGCGAACTGGATTTAGACAGTATTGGCCTGGCTTTACAAGATTTTTTACAAGGTAAAGATGGCGTTTACCTGACCATTTGCCTAGATGTGTTAAGCGCGGCCTTTGCGCCTGGAGTGAGCGCGCCCTCGGCGCTGGGGCTAAGCCCCGGTTTTGTATTGCGTTTTATTCACCTGCTGCGCCAAACCGCCGAGCAGATGAACGTGCCTTTGCTGTTGGTGGATGTGGCGGAGATGAACCCCCGCTTTGATATCGACGGGCGCACCGCCAAGCTGGCGGCGCGTTTAATACAGGGGGTGATTGAGTAGCCCTTGGCGCTCAATCGTCTTTTTCTTTCTCTTCTTCGTCCTCTTCATCTTCGTCATCATCGCCATCGGGTATGGCGGCGTCAACCACCGCCACGGTGCCTTTGACCGCGACCTTGGTTACACCAATGGCGGCACTGGCGGCGGTATCGACAATAGATACCACGGTGCAGCCGCTCAATAGGGTGGCCCAGATCACAGTCGTTAGTATTATTAATTTAGCCATTGTCTATCCGATGTTTATCCATTGTTTAACCGTTGTTCACCATGCGGTATGAGGCACTGGGCGCGTCGGCCTCAGTCAGGGGCGAATAATAACAGGCTGTCTCAGTGGAGTCTGTAGGTGGTTAGGGCACCTCTGAATAAAAAAAGCCGGGCAAGGCCCGGCGTCAATTAGTCATTAGGGGGACTAAAACTTGTGGCTAATATCCAAATACCAGTAGCGGCCGGTGATGCTGTGGTAACGATGGAAAAAGCCATAGCGCTCATCGGCGATTGGTGGCGCTTCATTGAACAAGTTTTTGACCCCCAGGCGCAGCTTGCTGCCGTCGAAGCTACCGCCCTTAAACTGGTAGCTGGCGGCGGCGCTGAGGGTGAAGTGGGGCTTGATTCGCCAGTAGACCGTCTCGTCATCGACTTTGACCTTGGCGCCAATGTCGTTAAATGACCCGACATAGCGGCCGTATAAACTTAGCCCCCAAGGGCCTTGGCGCCAGTGGGCCTTGGCGTTGTAGCGCCATTTTGGGCGACCGTTTCTCTCAATCAGGTCACCCAGCCCGGATACCGATACCCCGTTATCCAGTAGCACCTGGCCTTCGCTTCCTACTTTTTGCTCGAACTCACTGAGATGAGCGGCGTTAAAGCGCAATTTAAACAGACCTAAACGATCGGTTTCAAACTCGTATTGAATGGCCAGGTCTTCACCGGCGATTGTGCGCTTTTGGAGGTTGGCGTAAGGGTCGTAGATACGAACTATCTCCCCGACCGGAGCCAAGCCGCTGCCGTCAAATAGGGCGATGTCTTCCTCGCTAATGGGGGCTCGCACCACGCTTTGGTTGCTGCTGCCACTGTTGCGCATAAACAGGTCGAGCTGGGAGTGGTTGCTGTTGCCGAACAATCCGACCAGGTTTTCCTGCTCAATTTTCCAGTGGTCGAGGGTAACGGTTAAGCCGGGCAAATAGTCGGGGGCAAAGACAAAGCCGATACTGGTATTGCGCGAGTCTTCGGGTTTTAAATTTTGGTTGCCTTCGCTGACTCGCTCAATCCGGGTTGAACCGCATTTGCTGTCACTGCTGACGATACCCTTGATGACCATAGCTTGGCAGCGATAGTAATCGACCACACTGTTAATACGGCTCAGGCCGGTGTCATTTACCTGGACTAGGTTGGGAGCGCGAAAGCCCTCGGAGTAGAGGGCACGCAGAGTAAACCCAGGGGTAAGTGACCAGGACAGGGCCGCCCGGGGTTTGAACACATTGTCAACATCGCTAAAGGCTTCATAGCGGCCGGCTAATTGCAGCTGCAGTTCATTGACCAGGGGGATATTCATATCCGGGCTGACCAGAGGCAGCACGGTTTCGGCAAAGGCCGAATAGACCCGGCGCGAGCCATCGGAATCGTTGGTGGGACTGTTACCCAGTGCGTCACTTTGGCTGACAACACCGCTGACTAAATCGACAAAGGGGGCGCTGCCATCGAGATGGGGGCCACGATCATCGACAAAGGCCTCGTGACGGGCCTCAATGCCTAGCGCTAGGCCCACATCACCTGCGGGCAAACTCAATAAATCGTCGCGGCTGAGCTTAAAGTCGGCCAGCGCCAATTCGGTTTCGCCGTATTTGCTGACGGTGGTTTGAATATCTGCAATAACTGCCGCCGGGTTGGGCGTCTTGTCGATTAGAATGGAGTCGCCGGCGCCATTAAAAGGGTTGTAGGCATCTGGCGTGTTGCGTGCCAGGGCCTGTTGCAGCAGGGTAGAAGAGACACCGCCAAAGGTGAGGTCATCACTGCTGGCCTTGGAGTATAAGACCCCGGTGTCGAACTTCCAGTTGCCCCAATCGCCGCGTAGGCCACTGACCAGGCGATAGCTTTTGTTAGTAATTTCAGATTCGCGGCGACCGGCGTCGATAAGCCGGTATTTATACAACACTAAGTCGAGGCCTTCATCGGGAATATCGACGTTATCCAAGCGGTTGGGGTTGGGGCTGCCATCGGCCAGCGTTAGGGCGCCAAATGGGTTGTAGTAATTTTGTTTGGGAATAATCATCCGCGCCGTTGACAGCACGGTGGGGTGTTCCATTTTACGTTGGGTTTGGGCGTAGTAGTAGCTGGCCTCGTTATACCATTGCAGGCCCGAATCGAATTCGTGGCTGAGGGTGGTAAACACATTGTAGCGCTGGCGCTCGGGCACCAATTGGCGATTGCCCTCGTAATCGTAATAGAGATTGCGGTCGCCGCCACTGCTTACTGGCCTGCTCGATAGGGAGCTGCCATTGTCGATACAAACCGAATCACTGATATTGGCCAGGCAGCCATCATTACTGGTCGGTTGCAGGTGAAAGCCACCGCTGCTGTCGGTAATCCGCTTGCCGTCCAAATCATAAACTGGCCCACCCACGGCTTTAAAGGTGCCCCAGGCAGTGTGGCTGGAGCGATTATCAAAGGCGGTGGTGTCGGCAAAAATAGTGTCAGCTACCAGATGGCGCATATCACCGCTGGCGGTTTGCTCCATTTCGTAAACTTCGACCGAAGAGCGTTTGCTGGCATCGGCAAACAGCGAAAAGTGGCTGGCGCCATCGTTAAATTCAAACCCGTGTGCAAATGCGGCGCTGATGTCGTCGCGGCTACTTTCCTGGGCTGCACCGTAGCGCAGTTTCAATTGACTGCCCTGATAGTCGTTGCGAATTACATTGTTGATAATGCCGGCCACTGCATCGGCGCCGTAGAGTGCGGCGGCACCATCCATCAGCACTTCCAGGCGGTCGATGCCGGCAGCTGGAATGGTGTTCATATTAGGTGAGACAACCGGCACGCCGCCCTCATTGTGAAAGCCCGGGTGCAATACCATGCGCCGGCCATTGAGCAGCATCAGGGTGTTGCCGGTGCCAATATCGCGCAGGTTTACCGAGGCCACGTCACCGCGTACCTGGTTGACGCCGCCGGCACTGTTATTGGAGTTGTATTCCATTGAGCCGATTTGGGCAATCGCACGCAGCACCTCTTCCGCATCAATTGCGCCGACTGCTTCAATATCGGCTTTCTCCAATACACTTACTGGCAGGGTATCGGTAATTTGTACCCCCTCGATATGGGTGCCAATGACTTGAATTTCCTCCAGTACGGGGGCTTGGTTTTCACTGCGCCAGGCCTCTTGTGCGCGGCTCGGTTCACTCTCTTGTGCCTGCCCTGTTCCGCCGAGAACCAGGCTTAGCAAGCCCACGATTCCCGCCAGTGGTTTTTGTTTAAACTGCATGCTGTTTTCCTCAAGCTTCGCCTGTCGCACGGCGACAACCGTTAAAATATTGCCTTTGCCAAGTACCGCTCGGTAAGTGCTGTCGCCCAGCATTTGGGTGATCGCCTCAATGGCGCTCATGCGGCCGACAACAGCTTGGCTGCGCAGCTCTCGCATTTGCGCAACCGGGTAGATCAGTGCTTGTTGGGTTTGTTGGGCGAACAATTGCAGTTGCTCGCTGGCGATTCCAGCGGCTATATCAAAATCAAATTTTTTGTCTGCCTCGGCACTGGCGCTGCTAATCACAGCGTTGAAAGCCAGGGCAATTAAAAAACATTGAGTTTTGAACATAGGCTTAGGTAATGGGCCAGCGCTACATGTCGCGCCCAGCGTTGAGACAGGTGGCAGGGCAATATCTGCTATTTTTGCTTGGGATTGTCATAAATATTTCACCGGGGCTCGGCCTGTGGTGTGCCGGCCCCTTGAAAATCTGCGCCTTTGCGCAGCAGTAATACATCGTCGGCCAGGGCTTCTATCTCAAGCCCAAAACTGAGGCTCAAGGCTTCGATAATGGCCTCGGTCTTCTGGGCCTCAAAATAAC
>JAOXRV010000465.1 GCA_025800435.1 Cellvibrionaceae bacterium
GAGTACATTGAAGAACACGGCGGCAGTGCCACCTTCGACAGCTACTACGGCGACTACACCAGCCTGGACTTTAGCGCCAGCTACCAGATCAACGACAACTTTATGGTCTACGCCGAAGCCAACAACCTGACCAACGAAGCACTGACCTACTACATCGGCAACCCCGACCGCCCCAAGCAGGTTGAGTACTACGGTATACGCGGCCAGTTTGGTTTCAAATTCAGCTATTAAGACAAGAGAGTCTTAACCTTTACCCCAGCCGTGCCTCCCCTAGGGTGCGGTTGGGGTTTCTTTTTTAGGGCTATGCCTGGCCGACAATTATTCCACGCCCTCCAAACTCAGCACATAGGCCACAACCGCGTCCAGCTCCGCCTCATTGCTCAACTGCATCGCTATTGCGCGCATGCCTTTAGCGCGTGCGCTGCCGCGCGCTCCGTCGCCGCGCCAGCCTTTGCGGTAGGCATTAAGCTGGCGTTTGATATACCAGCCGCCCAGAATTCGGAGTTTAGGCGCGTTCAGGGTGGTATAACCCTCGGCCCGCTCGCCGTGGCAAACCAGGCAGTGGTCAGCGTATAATTTATGCCCCCGCTTTATATCACCCGTAAACCCGCTTGCTACCTGGCCGCCCTCTAGGCGATTTAGATATTCGGCCAGGCGATTAATTTCCCCATCGTTTAAATAGCGGGCATTCGCTGCCATAACTTGGCCGTGGATATCTTTCGGGTGAGCGCCCCTTGCGCCGGATTTAAAATTCTTTAACTGCTCCGCTAAATAGGCCGTGTTTTGCCCCGCAAGGCGCGGTGCCAATAGTTCTACTTTGCCTTGTGCCACAGCGCCATGGCAGCTGGCGCAGGGGGCGTATAACAACTCGACCCGGTCGGCGGCTTTCGCGCTGCCTATTAAGGCGAGTATTACAACAAAGCTATAAATTTGTTTCACTCGAGTTACCACTAGAGACCAAGGGCCTGTATTTGTTTGATTAGCTGGGCGCGCCTTGTGTTTACATCCACCAGCGGCTGCGCCCTTAGCACAGCCACCTCGGCGGCGGTATAGGGCTTAAAATTTGCGGGTAATTGCTTGGCGCTAAACCGTTTTAACATCCAGTTAATTAGCGCCGCCAAACGCTCGCTGTTTAAATCTGACTGGGCCGAGCCAGGCACTTGAATTAAAAACTCCCGCCCTCCCGGGACGTGTAGAAACTTGGCCAAATGGTTGTTAATGGCTGGCACATTGCGCCCGGGGTAGCCCTGGCCCTGGGGCAAGTGGCAACCTTGGCAGTGCATCATATAATCAAACTCAAGCTCGCTTTGGGCCTCTACCCAAACCGGCTTGATAGCCCAGATCGCGGCCAGCAACAGGGCAACGGAGCGTGACTTCATTGAGCTTTAACCCCAATCACTACCGACAGTGAACAGTGGTAGGGAATGTCCGCCTGGCTGCCCGCACACCAGTTTAGGTTATTGGTGTTCTGCGGCCGATAGATGGGGGTATCGCCCTCATCGCGCTGGCACAGGCAGTTGCCACAGCCGCTTTTACCACAGCAGTCGTTGTAGGAGATAACATAGTCCCTGCCGTCTTCGGGGTTGCGGCATGTGCCTATCCAGGTAATATCCGAAACCACCGTGCCCGGTGGGCAGCTTGTCGTACTGCCGCCACAGCAGCCGCATAGATAACCATCGATGGCACAGTGGCGCCAGTAGTTACAATCGTTTGGGTCGCCTGTCTCGGGTATATTATTGGCCGCTTGGGCGAAGGCCCCCTGCCGAAATACCGGCAGCAATGGATAGGAGGATGCGCCAATCAGCACCGCCCCAAAGGCTCTTAAAAAACTGCGACGGGAGGTAAAGCGCGCCTGGGTTCTAATGGCCCCTTCGGTAAATTTATCCAGCCAGTCGTTCAACATTGCTCTGCTCCTCAGCCGAAGCGCGATAGGCTTCAAAAAGACTTTCAATATGCTCGCGGTTATTAAGCAAACCGTGTGCGGCCACCTGACCATCGGCGCCCAGCAGTACACCATAGGGCAGCTTGCTGATTTGATAGGCCATGCCTATTTCGGTGGATAGCAAATAAGGCATATTCTCGAGCTTGTGCTCAACAATGGTTTGCCGGTGCGCCCCTTCATCACCATCGCTTAAAAAGACAAGTTGCAACCAGTGTTTTTCTTGTTCGCCCAGGCGGCGCAACACCGGTATCAGCACTTTACACACCGGGCAAGACGAAGACATAAAAAACAGCAGGGTGGCCTTGCCATCGGCGCGCTCACCTCCTAGTTTAACCATGCCGCCGGTTAAGCTCGGCTCGCGGAAAACCGGCGCGGCCGCGCCAACTTGCAGAGCCTGGCCAAGTGCCAGCGCACCCACGGGTTTGATTCGCTCGTGCAATACGCCTATTTGCCTGGCCAGGGCATACACCGTGGTTGCCAATAGCAAAACGGCCAACCAAAGTAAACCATTTGAAACCAATAGTGTCTGGCTCATGTCAACTCCTGGG
>JAOXRV010000468.1 GCA_025800435.1 Cellvibrionaceae bacterium
GATCAGGAGCTGCGCCAAGCGGTATCGGCCGTAGTGGATGAGCTTAGCCAGCTCGACGGCATTAGCGATGTGCGCGATGACTTGCGTCCGGGCAAACCCGCTATCCGCTTTCGCTTAAAACCCGAGGGACGCGCGCTGGGAGTGACCACTGCCGATCTTGCGAGCCAAGTGGGGGATTCTTTTGGCGGCCTTGAAGTACAGCGTTTTCAACGCCGCAGCGATGAAGTCAAGGTAATTGCCCGCGTCCCCGAGCGCGCGCGCGACTCGCTGCATGATTTATTAACCATGAATATTCGCTTGGCCGATGGTAATTTCGTGCCGCTGCTGTCGCTGGCCGATGTGGAGTCCTACTATGTGAGCGATTCGATTCAACGCCGGGATTTCAAGCGGGCGGCCACAATTCGCGCGAGTATCGATAAGCAGTTGAGTTCCTCGGCTGAGGTATTTGCCAGTTTGAATAAGGGTGTGGCAGCGCAGTTGCGCCAGACCTATCCGGGGCTGACGATTCGGCCGGTGGGTGAGCTGGAAGAAGAGCAAGCGATGCTGCGTGGGCTAGTGAAAGCGCTGATCATATCGCTGTTGTTAATCTATGTATTGCTTGCCATTCCGCTTAAGTCTTATTGGCAACCTTTGGTTATTATGTCGGTGGTGCCATTTGGCTTTGCCGGTGCTGTGGTCGGCCATCTCATTGTTGGCATTCCTGTGAGTGTGTTTTCGTTTTTTGGGATGTTGGCCCTGACCGGTGTCGTGGTGAACGACAGCTTGGTGATGATGACCCGTTACAATCAGTTCCGCGAAGACGGTATGGAAGTCAAACGCGCCCTGGTCGAAGCGGGTTCGTCGCGCTTACGCGCGATCTTTCTGACCACCGTAACCACCGTCGCCGGTTTGACACCGCTAATGTTGGAAACCTCAGAGCAGGCGCAATACTTGATTCCGGCGGCGGTGTCGCTGGCGTTTGGTGAGCTGTTTGCAACGGTGATCACCCTGTTGCTGGTGCCGATTGTTATCGCTGGCGGCAACGATATCGGCAGTCTGCTGTCGCGCCCTAAGGCTGACTAGTGGTGGTGGGTTTGCGGCCAACTTGCCGCCGCTGGATCGCCGGCCTATCAGCGCTGATATGGCTGGCCGCTGCGGCGACGGCTGCCGCTAAGCCGCCCAGCGCTGGGCCGGCGCCGATCGAGGAGAGCTTTGTCTACCAACTGGCCTCTGCCGAAGATAATATTGGCGAGCTGCGTATTGGTGTGGTGCGCCAGGCAAGTGGCGCTTACCTTATCTTTGAGCATGCCCAGATCCACAGTGCCGGCTGGTGGGGGACAGTCGATATTCGCAGCAACTATCGCGAAGCATACAACCGCGAGCATCAGCTGCAACAAATAGACGATAAAGTCCTTGAGGGGCGCGCGCTGCGCTGGACTCAGGTACAGCCAGTGGCGAATCATCTGCGCGTTTGCAAGGCCAAGATCGGTGGCCTCAGCCAAACACAGCAAGGCCGGCTGCGGGCGCTGTTGCCAGGCCCGGCTGAGCGATACTCGGTCGCGGCTGCCAATATCGCTGCTGCTGAACAGCTATTGCGGGCTGTTCGGGGCGAACCCTGTAAACCGGTTTACTTAAACGGTAAAGACTTCCTTAGCAGTCTGGCGAATCTACCAATGTACTGGTTTCAGCGGGGGCGCCAGTTGCCACCGAAAATTCGCCTGCTGGACGGTGAAACACTTACGGTTACTGAGTACCAAGTTAGCGCCCAGGGCAATCATTATCTGCTTAATGCCGACGGGGTTAAGCCGATTGAACTGTGGTTAGCGCTAAGCGAGCGCGGTACGCCCTACTTTAGCCGCTTGCAAACCGCAGACGATGACGGCCCAATTGTTATCGCCCTAAAACCGAGTGCCCCGGCGAGGGCTATATAAGGCTATCGCTGATAGCAACGATTATCGTAACGACTTATGGGCACGCAGCTGGTTTAAACAGTGTTATCTCCATAAGCTTGCCAATCACGCTTGTGCACTGCACCCGAGCGTCTGCCAAGTAGCTGGCCGGTACTGCCGCCGGTGGGTGGTCTGGGTCTGTTTTCCAGGCCATTTCCAGGGTTTTGGGCAGTGGCTCAAAGAAGGCCACCGAGCCGCCTTGGCGGCATACCCTCAGCGCCTCGCTGACTACCTGGGCCCTGAATTGCTCGGGTATATGGTGTAAGACCCCAAAGAAGCACACCGCTTCAAACTGTTCGGCGGCAAATGGCATGGCCGCCGCATCGAAGGCTTTAAAGGTGATCTTATCTGCAACGCCGACTTTGCTGGCGGTTTCGAACCAATCCAGGCCCGCGTAGTGGGTGTCGTCGTCGGCTGGCTCACCGGTGGTTACCCGATGGCCATTAAGCGCGAGAAAGGTGGCGAAGTAGCCGTTGCCGGTGCCGACATCGAGTACGTCTGATCCGGGGGTTAAGTTCATCTGTGCAGTGGCGAGCTTGCCATCGTGGCAAATCATTTCAAATATTGGCCCAAGGCTTTCAGAGGTCACTATTAAGCTCCTTTTTTGCGTTTTAGCTAGTGTGTGTTCGGTTTGCGGCCACTGTGTCAGCTGGCGGTGTATTCGATGTTAATTGGCGACCCATGCGACCGGAATAATGGTAAAGTAGCTAAACTTATTTGGTGTGCTTTTGGGCCTGCTGGGTATGGCCTTCAGGCGCGGCCAGAGTATTTTACACATAAAAATAGGTTTTTTAACTTGATGGGTAAGCCGGTGCTGATTGGATATTACACCAAATTCCGCAATATGGTAAAGTAGCTTTACTATATCAGGGGTGAGGCGGCAGGGCGGCGAGAGGCTTATAAAAGAGGCTTATAAAGAGGCTTATAAAAGAGGCTTATAAAGAGTTGCCCTAGAGAATTTTGACGGTTGCCATTAGTATAGCGTGGCTAAAGGCAAAACTGCCGGGTGACGATAAGGTTAATGAGTGGAAACCAAAGAAGATCTAATTAAGTTAGCTATCCGCCGGCTGCTGAAAATCTCCCAATTACACGCGCGAATTGAACAGACGCCGATCAAGGTGGAAGAGGGCCTGGTACTGACTACCCGAGAGGTGCATACCCTGGTTGCCATTGCTGAGCAGGAGTCAATTAGCATTACCCAACTGGCGGCGCGGTTTGGGGTTAGCAAGAGCGCCTCATCGCAAATGGTCAATAAACTTGAGAAAAGGGACTTGCTGCTAAAGCGGCAGGCCGCGCACAGCAATAAAGAATACGAGCTATCACTCACTGAGCAGGGTTGGAAGGCCTTTCGTGCCCATGAACAGTATCGTGGCCGCAGCCGCGATCAGTTGATTAGCAAGCTCAGTGGCTTTTCCATTGCCCAGATTGCGACCTTGTCGGTGTTGCTTGAGGAGATGGAAAACACCATGAATAAGCATCTTTAATGGCCTTCGCCTATTAGCGGTATTTAGGGGCTGAAAAAAAGGGCGCCGTTTAACAGCCCGGCGCCCTTTTTTTGCTCGCACTGGTGTTTTACCCCAACAGCAAATCATCCAGCGACGCACTTGGCAGTTGCAGGGCATCCAGTGAATCGAATGCGCTGTGGCCGCTGGCCTCGTCACTCAGCTGGGCGCCAGTGAGTTGGTCGTCAGTTAAGTCATCGCTGTCATCGCTGAGCAAGTCCGAAGCGCTTAGCACATCGTCATCGGCGCTTGGGTTATTGGCCACCTCAACCGTGTCCAAATCCCACACGGTGCCATTGGCAAACTCCAGTGCCTCGATATGGTTATCGCCGCTTTGTTGGTACTGGCCCTCGATATGAATGGTTTGATCGAGCCCGGCCACGCGGATGATCAGGTCATCTTCGCTGCGCTCAAGGGTAATGTCATCGCGATAGGGTAGCAGCGCATCAAAGCGAATGGTGTCATAACTATTGCCCTCAGTATCCATATCGGCAATAAAAATTTCGCCGGCCTCAGAGACGATCAAATAAGTATCATCCCCTTGGTTGCCGT
This sequence comes from Cellvibrionaceae bacterium, assembly GCA_025800435.1. Taxonomy (GTDB): domain Bacteria; phylum Pseudomonadota; class Gammaproteobacteria; order Pseudomonadales; family Cellvibrionaceae; genus Pseudoteredinibacter. The sequence continues at coordinate 3,983 of JAOXRV010000468.1, forward strand.
GTAGCGAGTCGCCATCGCCGGCGCTGAGATGGTCGTCGCCAGCACCGCCATAGACAGTGTCAGAGCCTGCTTCACCGTCAATTCGATCGTTGCCCTCGCCACCCCAAAGCTGATCATTACCGGCGCCGCCGCGGATCTGGTCGTCGCCGCCCAGCCCTTTGATGCTGTCATCGCCGTCACCACCCTGCAATTCGTCATCGGCTTCGGTACCGACGATAGTTTCATCGCCCTGATTGTTCTCTGCCAGCATGGCGTAGATATCTTGTGGTGCCCATATGGTGCCATCGTGAAAGCGAATGATGTCAATCGAGTGGGTTTGGTCTTCGTTAAAGTAGGCTTCAATGGTAATGCTGCTGGCGTTGGCATTGTTGCTTAAAATTAGGTCGTTAACATCTCGGCTCAGGCTGATGTCATCGGCCTCGATGCCCTCCAGCAGGCGCAAGCTATTGCTTGAGTCTTCGCCCCAGAACTCATTGTCGCGAATAATGGTGTTGCCATCATTTTTACCCACCAGATAGGTGTCACTACCTTCACCGCCCTCTAGGTAATCGTTGCCGCTGTCACCGCGCAGAACATCGTCACCGTCACCGCCGTAAATGGTATCGTCACCGGCATTGCCATAGATGCGGTCGTTACCCAAACCGCCGTACACTGAGTCGCGGCCGCTACCACCGTAGAGGGTGTCATCGCCAGATTGACCGTATAGGGTGTCGTCACCGGCGCCGCCATCGATGCGGTCATCGCCATCGCCGCCGGCTATGCGGTCGTTGCCACCGAGCCCGGACAAAGCGTTGTCCTCGGCGTCGCCAACCAGGTAATCATCGCCTTCGCTGGCCTGGTTTACCTCAGCGTATAGCTCGGCGGCGCTGATCACGCTACCGTCGGCGAATTCAATGGCATTGATAATGTAATTATCGCTTTGATAGGTTAACTGTGGAAAGAACTGATGCACAACCGTAACGGTTTGGCCGCTGTTGTTGATGCTGATGACCATATCGTAGTGTTCGCGGCTGACGCTAATATCTTGCTTGCTGATGCCTTCGCCCAGGCGCAAGGTGTTATTGGCATCACCCCACCAGTTATTATCCCAGATTGTTGTGTCGCCCTCGCCCAGATTGACAATATAAGTGTCGTTGCCATCGCCACCGTACAGTTCGTCATCGCCGGCGCCGCCATCGAGGGTGTCGTCGCCTTGGTCGCCCCATAAGCTGTCGTTACCGGCGCCACCATTGAGGTAATCATTGCCGTCAAAGCCCATCAGGGTGTCATTGCCACCCAGGCCGTATAGCTCGTTGTCGCTCTGGTCGCCTTCGAGGTGATCGTCGCCCTCGGTGCCCACATTGAGTAGGTTTTTTATTTCATCGGCGCTGAGAATAGTGCCATCGTCAAATTCGATTTGCCCAATCACGGGGCCTGAGTCAAACCAAAAATCGGCAAATTGGCCGCGTATGGTGATGGTTTCGTCTGTGCCGGTCAGGCTCACCAGCAGGTCGTCGTGCTCGCGGCTGAAGTTGATGTCGTCGGCCGATAGGCCACCCTGCAATTTCAGGATATTGCTATTGTTGTCCCAATTATAATCGCTAATTACGGTGTGACCGTCGCCGGCGCTGACCAGATAGGTGTCTTTGCCGAGGCCGCCATAAAGGTGATCGTTGCCGGTGCCCCCCGCTAGGGTGTCGTCGCCATCAAAACCAAAGATAAAATCATCGCCCGCGTGGCCGTAGAGGGTGTCGGCTAAATCCGAACCGTAGAGCCAGTCATCGGCTTCGCTGCCATGAATTGTATCGTCTTCGCTTGTGTCTTCTACGCCCCAGAAAGAGGGAAATAAATTGAACTGTGGGTTCCAAAACTGAACTGTATTTGTGCTCATAGTGATCACCTAGCTGTATGTTTAATGGAGTAATTTAATGCTGCTGTTATTGCGGCTATTTACGCTGCTATTTTTGCTTTGCTATCAGAGCCGATTATCCCTAAGGCTCTTTGGAAATAGTTATTTGGTGCTAATTTCTAGTAGCCTCGTTTGGTTTTTTTAGCTGAATTTTAGTGCCTGCCTGGCGATGGTTTTAGCGTGGCTATGGCTTAGTTAACAACTTCTCAATTTTCCGTCGAACAGACTAGAGTAAGCAAAAATACCGCGCAATGCATAATGTCGGACTGAGCCAAAAATACGAAAAAAGTAGTATTACTATTTGCTAAATTTCGGTATGAGTCGCGGCGATTTTTTTGCCTGACTGCTTAAGGGGAGGCCTGAGTTATTCAGAGGTGCCCTAGTAGGGAGGCAGCTATGTTCACGATAAAACCTCTCGACGTCGCTAAGCTGAAGCCCCTGCGCGAGTTGAATATTGGTTTTATAAACCAAGCCCGTGCAAGCGCCGGTACTGTAAGGGGGTGATGCCGGTGGTGTGTTTGAAGGCGCGCACAAAGGCGCTGGCTTCGGAGTAACCCAGCTGCATGCCAATCTCGGTGATGTTGGCAGCCGATTCGGACAGCGCCAATTTTGCCAGCCCGGTGAGCACATCGGCCTTTACTGTTTTATAGCGCAGTCCCGCCTGAGAGAGGTGGCGGTACAAGGTTTTGCGGTCCATATTCATGGCCTGGGCGGCCTCGGTGGCACTAAATGCCTGGCCACTTAAGGAGGTCGCAATCAGCAGCCGCAGATGGCTGACAATATCACTGCTCTCACGGTTTGCGGACAGCAAGCGGTCGGCGTGGCTTTTTAATACCTCAAGCAGGTGAGTGTCCGCATCGTTAACCCGATAGCTGAGAATACTCGCGTCGATAATAAAACCGCTATAGGCGTAGTTGTAATGAATATTATCGCCGAACACCCGCCGGTGAAGTCTGTCATCACTGGGGGCTGGGTGGGGTAAAAACGTTTCAATCGGCACACAGGGTTCACTCAGGTGCCGGCTAAAGAAAAACAGCGCCGAGGCCAGGG
>JAOXRV010000482.1 GCA_025800435.1 Cellvibrionaceae bacterium
GGCCTTCCCAACGGGCCAGACTCATTCGTCGCTATAAAATAAAGGGCTGAACGCCAGTCCGTCACACCACCATAATTCCCCAAGGTAGAAAGATTAGGGTAGTCATCAAAGACAAAAGGGCCATGCAGGCCCGAGAGATAAAGGAACAGAGGAAAAACAATTAAGGCGGCCAAGTAAACAAACGGCCATATTAAGATCCGCATAAAAACCTTCGCGCAAAAACAAAAAAGGCCCCTTTCGGGGCCTCTCGATACTACCAAACGTTAGCGGCAGTTTGCAGGCAAGTAGCGATCTTCAACAGTGGTAGAAGAACACACCCAGGTCAAAGAACCACCGTTACCAATGGAAGGCGTCAACAGCACAATATCATCCTGAATAGCTGCATCATTGGAGTAGGTGATATTAATAACACCGTTCGCAGTTACTTCGACTTGAGACACATTGTTACCGCGAATAGACGTTTCAGAGGCCAGACCGTAATTGCTATTACCGGCAGCTGGAAAACCACCAGTAGACAGGCGAGTTTCAGCAACAGCGGTCTTAGCACCAGAAGCCAAAGTCAAACCTTCAGAAACCTTAGTACGCACAGTGTAGTCCTGGTAAGCAGGCAGGGCTACGGCGGCCAGAATACCGATAATCGCAACCACGATCATCAGTTCGATCAGGGTAAAACCTTTTTGAACATTTTTCATCTTAATTCTCCTAGTAAATGAAATACATCTGGCGTGACATAAGCAAGGCCTATGCCAAACCAACAGAGACATAAGCAAACCCAATACTTTCGCTGCTTTGGGAGGCATTTTAACCTCACCAAAGTGTGACAGGCATCACACAGCCTGACAATTTTTGTCACTATATGACATAATCTCTCATCCTAAAGAACTAATTAAAGCCCACGGACAAGTCAGTCGCTATAATTGGCAATTAATCGATCATTTTATGATGAAAATCTAGCTTTCACATAGGCTTATCATATAAAGTTGATTTATATTGTAAGTACTTTGTTTAGGCAAACGCCCCCTAAGCGATCATTTTTCATGCAACCGAGACCGAATCAATGTCGGCAGACACAGCACAACTGAGCGGCCTGGCCCGCCGGCTAGTAAAAGATAAGCTAATTACCCTGGATGATGCTCAGGATGCCGTCGTTGAAAGCAAGAATGAAAAAGAGCCATTAGCACAATATTTAGTCAAACATAATATTCTGGCCGCCTCGGTGGTGGCCAATGCCGCTTCCGATGAGTTTGGCACCCCACTATTGGATTTAGATGCCTTTGCGATGGAGGCCTGCCCTAAAGACCTGGTCGATCGCAGCCTGCTTACTAAACACAATGCCCTGCCCCTATACCAACGGGGTAACCGTCTATTTTTGGCCATGGCCGACCCTACCAATATTCGCGGCCTAGACGAGATTAAATTTAATACCGGCATGGGTACCGAAGCCATTCTGGTAGAGGCCGACAAACTCTATTTGGCATTAGAGCGCTTTATAGCCAGCATCGAGGAAGGCCTGGGCGATGCGCTTGGGGATATGGATGACGACTTCGACGGGCTAATTCTTGAAGATGGCCACGAAGGTGAGCACGAGGAAGACGAGGAAGAGGTCGATGAAGCCCCGATTGTACGCTTTATCAATAAAGTACTGCTAGATGCCATTAAAGGCGGCGCCTCCGACATTCACTTTGAACCCTATGAGAAAAGCTACCGCATTCGCTTTCGTACCGACGGCGTACTGCACGAGGTGACCAAGCCCCCCACCGCCCTGGCCACCCGCATGGCTGCGCGCCTTAAGGTCATGTCGCAAATGGATATTTCCGAGCGCCGCATTCCCCAGGATGGCCGCATTAAGATGCGCATATCCAAAACCAAGGCGATCGATTTTCGGGTTAACAGCTTGCCCACCCTATTCGGGGAAAAGATTGTACTGCGTATTCTAGACCCCAGCAGTGCACAGCTGGGTATTGATGCACTTGGCTACGAAGACTTCCAGAAAAAGCTCTATATGGATGCCCTGGCCCAACCCCAGGGGATGATTTTGGTTACCGGCCCCACCGGCTCGGGTAAAACCGTATCTTTGTACACCGGCCTGAATATTCTCAACACGCCCGAACGCAATATCTCTACCGCTGAAGATCCGGTAGAGATAAACCTTGAGGGGATCAACCAGGTACAAGTGAATAATAAAGTCGGCCTGACCTTTGCTGAATCTTTGCGCTCTTTTCTACGTCAAGATCCCGATATTGTTATGGTCGGCGAGATTCGAGATTTAGAGACCGCCGAGATCGGCATTAAGGCAGCTCAAACCGGCCACTTGGTATTGTCTACACTGCACACAAACTCTGCTGCTGAAACCCTAACCCGCCTATTAAACATGGGCGTCCCGGCGTTCAACGTGGCAACCACCGTCAGCCTTATTATTGCCCAGCGATTAGGCCGGCGCTTGTGCAAAGAGTGCAAAGAGCCAACGACGCTTCCGGATGAAGTACTCGAAGCCGAAGGTTTCGATAAAACCGACATTCCCCGAGAGGAATTTGAACTCTACAAGGCCGTTGGGTGCTCTAAATGCGCCAATGGTTACAAAGGGCGGGTAGGTATCTACGAAACTGTTAGGATAACACCGGAAATCTCATCCCTGATTATGGAGGGCGGGAACTCCCTACAAATCGCCAAAGCGGCAGAAGAAGCCGGCTTTATTAACTTGCGTACAGCTGCCTTAAGAAAGGTAGTTACCGGTATCACCACCCTGGAAGAAGCCAACCGGGTTACCAAAGATTAAGCGCTAGGAACAAATCATGTCTGAATCAGTATTTGTCTATAAAGGTACAGACCGCAAAGGTAAGCAGGTACAAGGCGAAGCCAAAGGCGCCAGTACCGCCCTGGTCAAAGCTCAACTGCTGCGCCAGGGTATCAAAGTAAAGAACGTACGCAAAAAATCTAAGCCGCTGTTTGGTGCCGGCAAGGCCATTAAGCCGCAAGATATTGCGGTTTTTACCCGGCAAATGGCCACTATGATGAAAGCTGGCGTACCATTGGTGCAAAGCTTCGATATTGTTGCCGACGGCGTCGAAAACCCCCGCATGCGAGAATTGATCGAGCAGATTCGCGACGGCGTGGCGGCAGGCGGTGGCTTTGCCAACTCACTGCGCCAACACCCCAAATATTTTGATGAGCTATTCTGTAGCTTGGTCGAATCTGGTGAGCAATCGGGCGCACTGGAAACCATGCTTGATCGGATCGCCACTTATAAAGAAAAAACCGAAGCCCTAAAGGCTAAGATCAAAAAGGCCATGACGTATCCCATTGCGGTACTGGTTGTGGCTTTTGTAGTAACTGGCATTCTACTGGTCAAAGTGGTGCCCCAGTTTGCTGAGACCTTTTCAAGCTTTGGCGCCGACCTGCCCGCCTTTACCCTATTTGTACTGGGCCTATCGGAAACGGTGCAAGATACTTGGTACCTAATTCTTGGCGGCTTGATTATAACAATTTACCTGTTTAGTTTTTTCAGGCGCACCTCGCAAAAGTTCTCCGATGGCGTTGATCGCACAACACTTAAATTGCCCATTATTGGCAATATTGTGTACAACTCAATTATCGCTCGCTTTTCACGCACATTGGCTACAACTTTTGCCGCCGGCGTGCCGCTGATCGATGCCTTGACCTCGGTATCCGGTGCCGCGGGCAATGCGGTCTACCGCGAATCCATCCTTAATATCCGCGACGATGTAGCCACCGGCGTCACCATGCATTCATGCCTTCGAAGTGCAGGTATCTACCCATCAATGCTGATTCAAATGACCTCGATCGGTGAGGAATCTGGCTCACTCGATGAAATGCTCGATAAGGTTGCCACTTTTTATGAAGAAGAAGTGGACAATATGGTCGACAACCTAACCACGCTGTTAGAACCCATGATCATGGCTATTCTCGGCGTCTTAGTCGGCGGCCTGATGATTGCCATGTACCTACCCATCTTCCAGCTGGGCCAGGTGGTTTAACATTAAAGTAAATTCTTCGGGCCGCCATGGGCGGCCTTTTTAGTATATACATCAAAATTTATGGAATTACTGAGCCAACACCCAACCGCCCTCATAGCTGTTACTGGCCTACTGGGCTTAATTATTGGCAGTTTTCTAAACGTGGTGATCTACCGCGTACCGAAAATGCTTGAAAATGAATGGCGCCAAGGTTGCTGCGAGCTGCTTGAGCAAGAGTGCGAGCAGAGCGAACGCTTTAACCTAATGACCCCAGCCTCGACCTGCCCCCACTGCCAACACACCATTCGCCCCTGGGAGAATATTCCAGTTATTAGCTACCTCGCTCTCAAAGGCCGCTGTGGCGCCTGTCGCGAGCCCATTTCCAAGCGCTACCCAATGGTAGAGTTTGTTACTGGGCTGATGTCTGCATTTTTAGCGTGGAAATTTGGCTGGGGTTATGAGCTGGCGGCGGCACTGGTATTTAGCTGGGCGTTAATCTGCCTAACCTTAATCGACGCCGATACCCAACTGCTACCCGATAATATCACCCTGCCGCTATTGTGGCTGGGCTTAATAGCCAACTACTTTGGGTTGTTTACCAGCCTGGAGCAGGCCCTGTGGGGTGCGGTGTGGGGCTATATGAGCCTGTGGTCGATCTTCTGGTTATTTAAATTAGTCACCGGCAAAGAAGGTATGGGCTATGGGGATTTTAAACTGCTCGCTGCCCTCGGCGCCTGGATGGGCTGGCAGGCGTTGCCGGCAATCATTTTATTGTCCTCGGTAGTGGGGGCGTTGATCGGCGTGGCCGGTATTTTGATTATGGGCAAAGATAAAAACAAACCCATGCCCTTTGGCCCCTACCTGGCCATTGCCGGTTGGATTCAGTTTTGCTGGGGCGAGGCCATTAATCAGGCCTACCTCAACTTGTTATAGGCCCTAGCGCTATGGCAGATTTTATCGTTGGCTTAACCGGTGGTATCGGCAGTGGTAAAACCGCGGTCTCCGATCGCTTTGCCAAGCTCGGTATCGCCGTGATCGATGCGGATATTGCCGCGCGCGTGGTAGTGGCGCCGGGCCGGCCGGCGCTGGTTGAAATTGCCGCGCGCTTTGGCGATAAAGTGCTGCTGCAAGACGGCAGTCTCAACCGCGCCCGCCTGCGCGAGATTGTGTTTGCCGAGCCCAGCGAGCGACTCTGGCTGGAGAGCGTTACCCACCCCCGTATTCGCGATGAAATTATTGACGGCTTAAGCCGGGCTGAAAGCCCCTATGCCATACTGGTTTCACCGCTGCTGATGGAAACCGATCAACACCAGCTGTGCCAACGAGTGCTGCTGGTAGATGTGCCTGAAAATGTTCAGCTCGAACGCGCCAGCGCCCGCGACGGCGTCAGCCGCGAGCAGATCGAGGCCATAATGGCAGCCCAGACCAGCCGCGATGCGCGCCGCGCCAAGGCCGATGATATAATCGTTAACGACCGCGATCTGGCCTGGCTCGACAGCGAAGTGGCACGCCTGCATCAACTTTATCTCAGCTGCCGCTGAATAATTCGGTAACAACAAATGGCTAAACCAATTGAACTGGCCTGTCCCAACTGCAAGGCCAAGGTATTGTGGAACGAAGACTTTCCCCAGCGCCCATTTTGCAGCAGCCGCTGCAAGCTTATTGACCTGGGCGAGTGGGCCAGTGAAAACCACAAGATACCGGGCTCACCGGTGTATGAAGATATTTTAAGTGAAGACTTAAACCGCGAACATTAAAAATGTCGACAGCACTCAAGCCTGCAAACGCGCGACAATATCTTTATTGGCCTCTGGGAACTCATATTGCCCCAACTCGGCCAGGGGCACCCAGCGAATTTTCTGCCCCTCCACACCCCTGGCAGTGCCGTTAAAGGCACTCACCTGCCAGATATCCAGCAGTACTGACTTTTCTGGGTAATCGTGGCTTATCTGCATCCAGGGTGTACTGGCTTCAACCTCAATGCCAAGCTCCTCCGCCAATTCCCGGGCCAGGCCCAAGGCGGGGTCTTCGCCGACTTCCAGCTTACCGCCGGGAAACTCCCAGCGGCCGCCCTGGTGCAAATGATCTGGGCGCTTGGCAATTAATACCTGATCGCCCTCGCCCCAGATCACCCCCACCATCACGTGGATTAGTTTACTCATTAGGAGCGGTAGTCCGCATTGATGGTGACATAGTCGTGGGACAAGTCAGTGGTCCAGACCTTGGCGGCGGCATCTCCGCGACCCAGCTCGATCAGAATCAGAATTTCGTCTTTATCCATTTCGCGCTGGCCGTCGGCCTCGGTATAGCTGGCCGCACAGCCGCCGTTTTCAACGATTAATACATCGTTGAGGTGTACGGTCACCGCCCGATCATCTAAGCCCTCAACACCGGCATAGCCAATCGCGGCAACTATCCGACCCCAGTTTGGATCACTGGCAAACAGAGCTGTTTTAACCAGTGGCGACTGGGCCACCGAATAGGCCACCTTTACACACTCGCTTTGCTCGGCGCCACCGCGTACATCCACAGTGACAAACTTGGTCGCACCCTCACCATCGCCCACTATCGACTGGGCCAGCTGAATATGCACCCGCTTGAGCGCATCGCGCAGTAATGGGTAGAGGGGATCTTGCTCTGACTCAATTACCGCACCGCTGGCGCCGGTGGCCACTAAGATACTGGAGTCATTGGTCGAGGTATCACCGTCGACGGTAATGCGATTAAAAGAACCATCGACGCATTCTTTCGCCAGTGCCTGCAACATTGCCTGGGGCAGCTTAGCATCGGTGGCCACGTAGGCGAGCATGGTCGCCATATTGGGCTTGATCATACCCGAGCCCTTGGCAATGCCACTGATGGCAATGGTGCGGCCATCGTGCTCGATAATTTCACTGGCACCTTTGGGGCGGGTATCGGTGGTCATAATGGCGCGGGCGGCGCCGTTCCAGTTATCGTCTGCCAAAGCTGGAAACAATTTGGGGATCGCCGCCGCAAACTTATCCATCGGCAGCGACTCACCGATTACCCCGGTCGAAAACGGCAATACCTGCCCGGCACCAACCCCACCCAGCTCGGCCACTTGAGTACAACTGGCAAGTGCATCGGCCAGGCCCTGGTCGCCGGTACAGGCATTGGCATTGCCCGAGTTGATCAGCAAATAGCGAATCTCGCCGGGCAAAAACTGCTTACACAACTGCACCGGCGCCGCACAAAAGGCATTTTGGGTAAACACCCCAGCCACCTCACTGCCCTCAGCCAGCGCCAGCAACACCAGATCATCCCGGTCACTATAGCGAATACCCGCCTGCACAGACGCCAAACGCACACCTTTAACCGGGTGCATCTTAGGAAAAGGAAAATTGCCTACTGCCATATTACTCACATACTCTAAGAAATTATTTGATCAACAGCCTTACAAGGATACCGTATAACACCCCTACAATCGCACCGCCTTATTGATGTAGTACCTTGTGATAGTCGCTTTGCGATAGTGGCTTCGCTGTCGAGCCTTGGCCTGGGTGTTTATTCTGGGGGACGCACGAGTCCACCCCTGGAGCTCTCGTCCGGCGTCCTGCCTCCCAAGCCCCCAGAACAAACACCCAGGCCAAGGCTCTATATAGTGCTAACCCGCAGTTTCTACCAGGCATCTAAAAAGGAACTACATAATACTCGCACAAATGTACAGAGCCACTGTAGAGAGCCTTGTGGTGGGGTAGGGTTTTGGGGGCTTGGGAGCCAGGGATGGCGGACGAGAGCCCCAGGGATGGGTTTATGCGTCCCTCAAAACCCTGCCCCACCACAAGGCTCGTGATCGAAGCCCCTATCTCAAAGCACCGACCACAAGACCCTTAATCACCCTGAATTACTACGACTAAACAGTAAAATTAAGCCAACTTACCGTGACACTGCTTATATTTCTTACCCGAACCACACGGGCATGGGTCGTTGCGGCCGACTTTGGCCCCCTGGCGCACATAGGGCTGGTCACCTTCGGGCTCAGGTTCGCCCTCTTCACCGGCCAAACCAGAAACCTGGGCATGTTCCAGCTCCATCGCCTGGCGCTTAAGCTCTTCGATGCGCTGACGCTCCATCTCGTCCATCTCTTCCTGGCTCATCGGCTCAACCCGGAACAACACCCGCACCACCTCGTGCTTAAGGTTATTGAGCATACCCTCGAACATCTCGAAAGACTCGCGCTTGTATTCCTGCTTGGGGTTTTTAGCCGCATAAGCGCGCAGGCCGATACCCTGGCGCAGATGGTCCATATTGGATAGATGCTCTTTCCACAACATATCCAATACCTGCAGCATAACCTGACGCTCAATATCACGCATTACCTCGCCAACGCGCTCGCACTTGGCCTCATAGGCCGCCTGCAGATCGTTGCTGATACGCTCGCGCAGGGTTTCCTCGGCCAGGTGGTCGTCTTCATCTAACCACTGCTGCAGCGGCAGGGCCACACCAAACTCATTGGCGATATGCTGCTCCAGGCCCGGCACATTCCACTGCTCTTCGACGCTCATGGGCGGAATAAAGTCAGAGATTACCTCGTCTACCACATCGGCGCGAATGGCGGTCACCGCCTCGGAAATCTCGGCAGTTTCCAGCAGCTCATTGCGCTGGTTGTACACCACCTGGCGCTGGTCGTTGGCCACATCGTCGTATTCCAGTAACTGTTTACGGATATCGAAGTTGCGCCCCTCTACTTTGCGCTGGGCTTTTTCGATGGCATTGGTCATCATCTTATGCTCGATGGCCTCGCCTTTTTCCATATCCATCGACTGCATAAAACCGCGCAGCCGGTCGGACACAAAGATGCGCATTAAGTTATCTTCCAACGACAGATAGAAGCGGGAGTAACCCGGGTCGCCCTGACGGCCGGCGCGGCCGCGCAGCTGGTTATCGATACGGCGCGACTCGTGGCGCTCGGTACACAGAATATGCAGGCCGCCGGCCTCAATCACGGTATCGTGGCGTTGCTGCCAGTCTTCTTTAACCTTGGCGATATCGGCCTCGCTAGGGTTATCCAGCTTGGCAATTTCGGCTTCCCAGTTACCGCCGAGTACAATATCGGTACCGCGACCGGCCATATTGGTAGCGATGGTGACCGCACCTGGGCGGCCGGCCTGGGCCACAATCTCGGCCTCGCTCTCGTGGAACTTGGCGTTCAACACCTGATGCTTAATGCCAGCCTTTTTCAGGCGGCGCGAGACATCTTCGGAAGACTCAATTGAGGCGGTACCAACCAATACCGGCGCACCGTTCTGCTGGCACTCTTTAATATCGACAACAATCGCATCGACTTTTTCATCCATGGTCATATAGACCAGGTCGTTTAAGTCTTTACGCAATACCGGCTTATTGGTGGGGATCACCACCACATCCAGACCGTAAATCTGGCGGAATTCAAAGGCCTCGGTATCGGCGGTACCGGTCATACCGGACAAGGTGCGGTAAATGCGAAAATAGTTTTGGAAGGTGGTCGAGGCCAAGGTCTGGCTCTCCTGCTGAATCATCACCCCCTCTTTGGCTTCCAGTGCCTGGTGCATACCCTCAGACAGGCGACGGCCGGCCATGGTGCGGCCGGTGTGCTCATCGATCAGCACCACCTCGTTATTTTGCACAATATAATCCACATCGCGCTGGAACAAAGTGTGGGCGCGCATGGCCGAGTGCACATGGTGCAGCAGGGCCAGGTTGCTGGCGGCGTACAAACTTTCATCTTCGGCCAGCAGGCCTTCGCGAATCAGTAGCTCTTCCACCAGCTGGTGGCCAGCTTCAGTCAACTCTACCTGGCGAGATTTTTCATCCAGAGTATAGTGCTCTTCGATTTGCAGCTGGGGAATCAGCTGGTTCATACGACGGTACAGCTCGGAGCTGTCGGCACTGGGGCCAGAGATAATCAACGGGGTACGGGCCTCGTCAATCAGGATCGAGTCCACCTCATCCACCACCGCAAAATTGAGCGGGCGCTGGGCTTTATCCTCTTGACGCAGGGCCATATTGTCGCGCAGGTAGTCAAAGCCAAACTCGTTGTTGGTGCCGTAGGTAATATCGGCCCTGTAGGCCTCGTGTTTTTCCTCGGGGCTCTGGCCAGAGCGAACCACCCCAACACTTAAGCCCAGGGCTTCATACAGAGGCCGCATCCAGTTGGCATCACGGGCGGCCAGGT
>JAOXRV010000486.1 GCA_025800435.1 Cellvibrionaceae bacterium
CGCTGCTGCCCAGCTATACGCTGTTTGAAGTAAGCTTTGAGCCCGATGATTTGATGCAGTTGCCCAGTGATGAGCTGCCCGAAGATTGGCAGGCCTACCCCGCGCCGTTGTCTACCGCGCAAATAGGTGATCAGTGGCTACAGAGTCAGGCTTCTGCGCTATTGGCGGTTCCCAGTGTGATCGTTCCCGGTGAATATAATTATCTGCTCAATCCCGCTCACTCGCGCTTTCAAATAATCACCCAGCAGGCTCGGGCGATTGATTTTCAAATGGATAGTCGCCTACTGTAATAAGGGCAGCTGCCTACTGGACAGGGGCAGGGGGATTGCGTACCTTGCTTTCACCTCTCTATAACCAGCATTAAGGAAACACCATGCCTCACCCCAAAATTGGCAATCTGGCCCCCGCATTTACCCTAAAAAACCAAAACGGCGAGAAGGTCAGCCTTAAAGACTTTCGCGGCAAATCCAATGTGGTGCTGTTCTTTTACCCCAAGGCCCTAACCCCTGGTTGTACTACCCAGGCCTGCGGTATGCGTGATGTACAGGCTGAATTGGCCGCGCGCGACTGTGTGGTGTTGGGTTTAAGCCCAGATCCAGAGGCCAAGCTGCAGCGCTTTATTGATAAACATGAACTAAACTTCGATCTTTTGGCTGATGAAAACCACGCCATTGCCGATAAATATGGCGTCTGGGGTTTGAAGAAGTTTATGGGTAAAGAGTTTATGGGCTTAATTCGAACCAGCTTTATTATTGGCAAAGATGGCCGTTTAAAGGTGATTTTGGATAAGTTCAAAACCAAAACCCACCACGATGATGTTTTAGTCGCCTTGGATGCTCTGGAAGATTGAGGAATTAGGTGACACTGGTCGGATATTTAATTTTTTTGCCCCTAGGATGAATAGGGCAAAAATCCCATCCTTGCGAAATATCAATTTTAATGCCACTCTTTATGCTGTCTTATATTTGCTAAGCAATAGGATAAAAGTAGGATATTTGTTCTTTTGTCTGTTTTTATTTTGGTTCTAAAAGACCATTTTCAGTATTTTGGCATATAAAACAACTACCTGGCGTGCAGTGGGCTGGTGATCCAGCCCAGCAGCCATCATAGTGCAGCAGTAGCATAGAGAATATCGGCTAAGCTTTTGTTATGGGCCGATAGGAAAGTATCACTGAATTGGCGTTTGCGAGGGCTTAGCCTCGGGTTTACTAGCTGAACCCCAGTATTATTTGGCGCGCGTCGTGGTGAGTTAATGTTTCACCTTCCGAATGATCGGAACTGATGTAATTGTTGAGCGGTGCCAGATGGCAGAGACTACTACCAACTTGAAATTCCCGCCTTTGGCAACACAATCCCAATTTTTCACGGGCCTATCGGAATCCCCCCAGGACCAGACCCGGCGACTACTAGAGGCCATTAACGCCTTTGATCTAGGCAATTTTTCTGATCGTCTGCGGTTTATGTACCAGCAGTTTACCAACCCCAGCTTAACCCAAGAGGACTTATGGAAAAGCTATCTATTGGCGGGCTGTCGGATGTTTCATATGGAACAGGGCGGGTTTTATAAGATATTGAACCCCAGCAGGCCCCGTTCACTGGCCCAAAGTGACGGCATGGCGGGCCTGTGCGAAACGGTGGAAAACACCGAGAACCTGATCGAACTGGTCAGGGGGCGCTTGCAAAATACTGAAATCAGTGCTGGATATTTGAGCACGGAACAGGTTACGATGGCAGACGGTATGGGTGTGCCCGCATCAGCTGCCAAGCGCTATTTGGCCGCTTTGGTTCGCGTCGGCGAGAAGGATTTTGGTGTTTTATTGTTTCTCTCCAGCGAGTCCGGCTTATTCGAGCACAGTGACCTCGACCGAGAAACATTAAAACTAATGGCAGAAGGAGTGGCCCGTATGATCGAACTACGCAATGTTCAGCCTGCTGGGGGTTCATTAGACCTTGAGCACTTTGCAACAGATGGCGTGAGCGGTTTGAGGGAGTACATGGAGCGGGCAGCCTTGCCCCAGTTGTACGGAATTCCCAACCGTGTGGTTGAAATTCTAGTGGAGCGCATTGGCAGTCAGCCTCTGGGTATCGACCATATTGCAGAGACCTTAAATCTATCCAAGCGAACCCTGCAGCGGCGTTTGCAACAGCAAGATATGTGTTTTGCTGATATTCGCGATCAGGTGCGTTTTCATTTCGCCATCGAATACCTGATTCGTGGCCAAGACAGTATCGACAGCATTTCCTCATCCCTGGATTTCTCTGACCGCACCAGCTTTACCAATGCCTTTAAGCGTTGGACCGGTCTATCCCCTAGCACTTTCCGCAAGTTGTTTAGGGATTACGCTTAAGTTAAGCAGCCGGTGGCAGTCAGCATTCTGCCGCCGCACCTTGCCTGCCTCTCCCTTTACTTTCTATAGCACGCGGTATTTGCGAGACAGCCCCAAACACGTTAGAGTTCGCCCCCACAATTATTGTTGGAGAACAGCTCGATGAGTTTCTTTATCCCCGCAGCCCAGGCCCAGGCCGCTGCCCCAGCCCCCGGTGGCGACCCAATGATCACCATTTTGATGTTTGGTGGCCTGTTTGTGTTTATGTACCTGTTTATTATTCGCCCCCAGCGCAAGCGCCAGAAAGAGCACCAAGAGCTGACCGGCTCGGTCGCCAAGGGCGATGAGGTGGTGATGAACTCAGGCCTGCTGGGCAAAGTGATTCAGGTGGACGAAAACTACCTGACCCTCGAAGTGGCCAAGGGCACTGAACTGAAATTCCAAAAAGTGGCCTTGCACGCGGTACTGCCCAAGGGCACCATCAAGCAGATTTAAACCCGCTGGGGGCTAGGGTAGCCTAGCCCTCCGTTTGCCCCGCCTGCTGCTGGGCCTCCTGTTGCACCTCTTCGTGCCATTCAAAGATATTCAGGTCGATCAAAAAGAACGCCAGCAGCCACAAAAATGCATCCCAAAAATCCAAAAATTCACCATCGATGCCCCAGTAGATGGCGGCGGCCAGCAGCAGCAGATACAACGGCGCCTTCAGCAGTTTGGCGGTCATCATCAGCCCGTGGCTGAGGGCTTGGCGCAACTGCAGGACCACCTCCAGCTGTAAAACTGCCACCAATACTACCCAGGCCGCTGCGTTGAGCACATCCACTCCGGCCAAATTATGCAATAGCCTAATTTGACTGTGGTCGCCGATAATTTGGGTGTTGTCTACGCTGAACAGCGGCCCGCTTAGGGCTTGGCACTGGCCCGGGCTAAAGCTGGGGTAGTCGTTCAGGGACTCAATCCGCAACCAGCCTTGGCTGGCCGCTAGGCAGGCGTCTTGAATTGGGGCGGGGCTAACCGCAGAGACGGCCAAGTACTTGCCCACATAACCGTAGAGAGCGTACAGGATAAAACCGTAACAGACCGCCTTGATGGCAGCGAGGGCGTAACCGAGCGGGCCGCGCAGGCGCCGGTCGCTGAGGACGGCGGTTTCCAACTCAAAAACATACAGCAACACCACCCAGGCGGCGGTATCTACCGTGGCCGAGTAGGCCTCGACAAAGTTGCCTAGGTTGAGCCCTTGCGGGTAGGCCCCGGCTAAGCCCTGGGTCTCTTCGACAATAAATAAATACAGGTTGTAGCTCAGTAGGGCATAAATACTGTACTTGAGCAGCTGGTACCAGCTGAGCCCAAGGGGGCGGTATTTGGCAATGCTCAGGTAAAGGCTCATGGCGGTGATGAAGGTTGTCGGGGTTAAACATTCAGCAAGAGATACTCTCGCTCCCAGGAGCTGATCACCTTATTAAAGGCTTCGTATTCCTCTTCTTTTACCGCGCAATAAGCGGCGATAAACTGCTCACCCATAACCTGGGCAATCTCCGGGCAGCTGCGCAGCAGGCTTATGCCTTCTTGCAGGCTGCGGGCCACGTCGATGCCTTCTTCGTAGGCATCGTCCGCATAGGGCTCACCCGGATCGATACCCTGCTCCATACCCAAATAACCACAGGCCAGGCTGGTGGCCAGTGACAGGTAGGGGTTGGCATCCATACCGGGGAAGCGGTTTTCCACCCGGGTATTTTTGGGCGAACTATCGGGTACGCGAATGCCGGTGGTGCGGTTATCAATGCCCCAGAGCATATTCACCGGTGCGGCGATGTCCCGAGTAAAGCGGCGGTAGGAGTTTACATTGGGGGCGTAAAAAGAGATGCACTGGGGGGTGAATTTACGCAGACCGCCAATGTAATGATAAAAGCGCTGGTTGGGTTTGTTGTTGTCATCGATAAAAATATTTTTGCCGCTCGCTTTATCGATAAAACTCTGGTGAATGTGCATGGCGCTGCCGGGCTCTTTTTCCATCGGCTTGGCCATAAAAGTGGCGTACAGACCGTGCTTAATGGCCACTTCGCGCACCGCGCGCTTAAACATAAATACCTGGTCGGCCAGGTTTAAGGGGTCGCCGTGTAAAAAGTTAATTTCAAACTGACCGGCGCCAGACTCGTGAATCAATGTGTCCACATCCAGGTTTAACACTTCGCAGTAGTCGTACATATCGTCGATGATATGCTCAAACTCATTGATGGCATCAATAGAGTAAGGCTGACGGGCAAAGCCTTCGTGGCCGGTACGGCCGGTGGCGGGCTCAATCATATCGCCTGGGTCATTATTCTGTTTTACAAAGTAAAACTCGGCCTCCGGGGCCACTACCGGCTGCCAGCCTTTATCTTGGTATAACTTGATAACGCGTTTTAGTACATTGCGCGGGGCCAGTGGGTGGGGTTCGCCGTCGCGGGTGTAGCAATCGTGAATAATCTGGGCGCTGGGGTTGCGCGACCAGGGCACCAGGCGGGCGGTATCCAGATCGGGCTGCAGTATCATATCGCCATCGATGCCGCTGCCGAGAAGGTCGTCGTGCTCTTCGGTAAAGCTGCCGTCGATACATTGCACCATAATGCTTTCAGGCAGGCGCGATTCTTCTTTTACAAACTTTTCGACCGGGATCAATTTGCCCCGGGCATTACCGGTCATATCCGGTATCAAACACTCAACATCCTCAACTTTGTGTTTGGCAAACCATTGTTTTAGGTCAGGCATAAATCACCGCTATTGTGGGTTTAAAGCAATATAACTTGTCGTCGGCCAGATTACGAGCAAGGTCTCGGCCTGTCATTGCCGCCTTGGCGGCAATGATAGATCTTGATTATTGCAAATAACCGAATTATTATTCAAGTTAAATTTATGCATTTATACTGGTTTTGCCTATGTCAGTACAACCACAATACGAACCCTCCTACTACACTGCCACCGCCATTGGTGACGAGCCCCGGCCAGCCCTGGCTGGGGTGGAAGAGGCCGATGTCTGTGTAATTGGGGCCGGTTATACCGGCCTATCCGCTGCTTTGCACCTGGCCAAAAAAGGCT
>JAOXRV010000498.1 GCA_025800435.1 Cellvibrionaceae bacterium
CTCGTCATCGCCTTTGGAATAAACCCATTTGCGGTTAATGGTGTCAACACCGATGCTATTGCCCAAACCGCTGCTGTCACTGATATACAGGTCAAGTGATTCCGATTCGGTCTCGCTACTGCGCGCGCGTAAACGCAGATCCCAATCCTTGTTGAACTGGTGCTCCAATAACAGGCTCAAGCTGAGCGATGAATTATCGCCCTTGTCTTTACTGCTGCCATAGTAGAAGCTGCGATTAACGGGCTTGCCATAGGTGTTTACGGTACCACTAAAAAAGTTGCTTTCAAATACACCGTCGGCGTAGCCACTGCCACCGGAGCGCTCGCGCTCGGTTGACTCGACGCGGGGAGTCAAGCGGGTTGAATCACCCAGCTCAAAGGTCATGGCAAAATCAAACATTTGCTCATCGATACTACGGCCCTGTTGGAAGTGATCACCGTCTGGGGTGTATTGGGCCAGGGCGCGGTACAACACACCGCTGTCGGCAATCGCGCCGGTGCTGTCCAGCTCAAGGGTGCTGCGATTTGATTCGAAATTGCTGCCGTCGGTCCAATAGCTGCGGTTTTTCAGGCCCAGGGTGGTGCGATTGTTGGCCTCGGGCTGCTTGGTGGTGATATTGATCATACCGCCACCGACCCCGGCACCGTAGAGCAGGCCCGCTGGGCCGCGTAAAAAGGTGGTGCTCTCGGCGTTAAAGGTGCTGGGCAAACGCGAGCCGGTGCCCGCCTCGCCACCTTGCAGCGAGCGCAGGCCATCGACCATTACATTGTCGATACTGGTGCGCACGCCGCGCGCAGTGTAAGTGCGGTCGGCCGGGCCATTGCCGCGAAAGCCGGCCACATAGTCGAAGGCCTGGCGCACGTTTTCTAGGGCCAGGTCGCGCAATTGTTGCTCGGCCAGTTGGGTAACAGAACGGCCGGTATCTTTAAACGAAAGATCCATTTTAGTCGCGGTTGGGCTCTTGGTTTGCATTAAACCCTGCTGATGGCCGATAACCTTTAACTCTTCAATCTCTTTGTTGGCGGGGGCTTTGTCTTCAGCCAGGGCGACTGGCGAAGAGATACTGAGTACCGAGACCAGTGCGGCACCTAAGGTGTTACTCGGCTTATTGGTCTTGCATGACATATTGTTGTCTCCACTTGAATATCCATTAAATGGCTATCACGACTTATTATCGCGGGGCACTTAGGCGCCCCATCTTTATCTCGGCGCGCACCATACCAATAATAATATTCATTTACAAACAATATTGATTATCATTTGATCAAGACTGATCAATTAAGAAAATGCTAAATTAGCTAGGCTTGGATGTACTGGGTGTGGTGGATGTGGCGGGTGTACTG
>JAOXRV010000506.1 GCA_025800435.1 Cellvibrionaceae bacterium
ACCGAACAGACGTTTCCTTTAATTAAACCCTGGTATTCAGCGAATACCACATTGTGGAGTACATACAATGCCAAAAGCCAAAGCACACAGCGGAGCCGCCAAGCGTTTCAAGAAAAGCGCTTCCGGCTACAAGCACAAGCACGCGAACAAAAGCCACATCCTTACCAAAATGAGCACCAAGCGTAAGCGCCAGCTGCGCGGCACCGATCAAATGAACGCTGCCGACAAGCCACTGGTCGATCGTATGCTGCGGGTTTAACCGCGCTCATTTTTGAATATAGAAAGAGGATAGAAAAATGGCTCGAGTTAAACGCGGTGTAACCGCTCGCAAAAAGCACAAGAAGATTCTGAAACAGGCCAAGGGCTACTACGGTGCTCGCAGTCGCGTATTGCGCGTTGCCAAGCAAGCCGTCACCAAAGCCGGTCAATATGCCTACCGCGACCGTCGCGTTAAAAAGCGTACCTTCCGCCAACTGTGGATTACGCGTATTAACGCCCAGGCTCGCAACGAAGGCATCACCTACAGCCAGTTCATTTCCGGTATGAAAAAAGCCGGTATTGCTCTGGATCGTCGCGTACTGGCCGACCTGGCTGTACACGACAAAGTGGGCTTTGCGGCAGTTGTTGAAAAAGCAAAAGCCGCCCTTGCCTGATACCACTTGGAGCCTTTGGTTCCAGTGATATATGCAATACCCGATAGGGAAAGGGCCTACGCTCTTTCCCTATTTTTTTGCTACCCCGTCATTGCGAGGCCACGCAGTGGCCGTGGCAATCTCCATAAATTTCGCTGTGATCTGAGCAAGATTGCCGCGTCGCCTGCAGCTCCTCGCAATGACGAGGGCAGGCGCGAATAATTTGGGATAAAGTGTGGAAAATCTCGAAACTCTGGCACAACAAGCCAAAGCCGCCGTTAACGCCGCTGCCGACGCTTCGGCTCTGGATGCCATCCGGGTAGAGTACCTGGGCAAAAAAGGTCAGCTGACCGGCCTGCTGAAAGGGTTGGGCAAACTGTCCCCGGAAGAGCGCCCCAAAGCTGGCGCCCAGATCAATGTGGTCAAGCAGGAAGTCCAGGAGCTGATTAATGCTCGCAAGTCGGATTTCGAAAAGGCGACTATCGATGCTCAACTGGCCAGCGAAACCGTCGACGTTACCTTGCCGGGGCGAGCGTCTGAGGTGGGTGGCCTGCACCCGGTAACCCG
>JAOXRV010000563.1 GCA_025800435.1 Cellvibrionaceae bacterium
ACCTCTAATCAGCCAGCGTATAATGCGCAGTTTGTCGGCAGCCATCAATCGTTCAGCTACGCAAAATCCGTTATTTACCATTAAAACCGCAAAAAAGTATGGTTTTTATTTTTAGTCGATAACCCTAATGAAAGAGTTTAATTTTTTTGTTAATACGCCAAACAGTTGAACCTGACCAGCCTCTATAGATTCAGGCTTTGTGCAAGGATAGTATTCTAAACGTGATGTTTTAAATTAAGTTGGGCTTTGATCAAATCGGTTTTACCAGCTTAATGACTCATTCGAAATTCTAATTAATGGGACGCAAAACTTAAGCCAAAGGAATTAGGTTTTTAAGGAATAGACACTTTCACAGGAAATGATAATGGCTATACGATTTTATAAAATTGCTGCTTGTTTTTTATTAAGCGCCAGCGTTATCGGCTGCGCCAATCAACAGAGCGACAAAACCATACCCGACAAAGAACACAATAGTTTTCAGCTCTTTAACGAAGCAGCCAAGTTATACACCAACGGCAAATATGCTCAGGCCGAAGTGGTATATATAAAAGCCGCCAAGTTGGCGCCTAAAAACCCAGAGATATTTCTTCAACTGGGCAATAGCCAGTTCCGCCAGGGTAAGACCTTATCAGCCAGCATTAACTACCAGCGCTCTTTGCTCTATGCACCCAATGAACCCCGCGCTTTGTTTAATAAAACCATTACCGAATTAATTAACAGCAAAAAACGTCTATATCGCTTAAAAACCATCTTAAAACCAAACCACCCCAACCGGCCCAAGGTGGCGAGCTTAACCCGCAATATTGAGAATTTATTATCGGCCCCATTGGCAGAATACGGCCCCAGTGCTAGCACTGAGCAATACGACCGCTTAAAGACGGCGTCGATTCCCACGTTGCAGTATGAACCGGTATACCGGCGCCCTTCCCCTGGTTTATCGGCACCGCAGAGCCTTCCGCCCCGAGCGATGATCAACAACCATGAGCAGAACTAAGGCCATGACAAACAGTATGACAAACAATAGCGCCGCCGTGATATCACCAAAAATCGCCAATAGCTGGCTACAACGGGCCAAGGGCTTACTCGGCACCAAGCACTGCCCAGCCGAGGGATTATTGATACCCAAGTGCCGTTCGGTGCACACCTTTGCGATGGCCTATGCGATCGATATTGTTTACCTGAATAAACACCTTCAAGTGTTGAGTACCGAGAAAGATGTACGACCCTGGCGAGTTTCCATAGGCCCCCGTGCCGCCTACTACTGTCTTGAGCTGCCCAGCGGGGCTGAGTTAAGTCAATGGCTAAGCCCCGGAGACACCCTCTTGATCGGCGATGATTAGCCTAAGCGGAGAGCATTACCATGAACACCATGCCCCAGTTTACATCAGTTAATACCAAGCAGCGCGGCTCCTCAATCATTGAGATGACGGTAGCGATGGGGATATTTATTACCCTGGGCCTTGGCGGCTGGCAGTGGGGCCTGCTCTATGAGGCCAAGGCCACCGCTAGACACGCTGCATTTATGGCCGCCCGAGCGGCGGCCAAGCAACACGCGGATGTTGCCGTAATTCGTCGTACCTTTGCCCGCTATCTTGCCCCCTATTATGCCCCAGAATCCGACAGCGACCTTGATATAGGCAAGGTTGTCGCCGAACATACTGCTGCGCTAACCACGCCAGACAACCTAGAAGTAAAGATACTAAACCCGGTAAGAGAGGCATTTTCAGATTTTGGCAAAGATTTAGATCAGGATGGAGTGGCCGAGGAAATACCCAATATCGATATCAACTTTATGGCCAAGGATGTCAAATCAAGCCAGCTCAATATTCAGGACGCCAACTTGCTTAAAGTGCAATTAGTTTACGGCGTGCCGTTGGATGTACCGTATATGGGCGAGATTTTCGCCTCGACCTTAAAAGTATTCACCCCCGAAAACAGTGCCGACCCCGGCAAAGACAAGATAAATAAGTTTAAACGCCAGTTGCTGGATAATAAGCGAATGCCCATCTTAATTAGCACCACAGTGCGCATGCAAAGCTACGCAAAGCTTAACGATGCCATGGTCAGCCGCAATCAAGCCGCGAGTAATGCCAGTAACATTCTGGCGGCGGATGAGCCGGAAGCAAACTCAAATGAACCAAGACCGACTGCCCCCACCCCCAATATTTTTATTGGCGCCCAAGGCGGCGGGGGTAATAGTCACAATCCCAATAACACAGACAACCCCGGCGACACCGACTGTACAGGATAGCAGCCCGTTACTTGGCAATTTCCCCAGCCCGAATCTTAGCCAGGTAGTTATTCACCTCCGCCTTCACCTCGGGCACCATAATATACAGGCCGATAATATTCGGCACGGCGATTAAAAAGACCAGGGCATCGGAGAATTTCAGCACCGCCTCAAGTTGCATCACGCAGCCGAGGGCGACAAAAAAACAGAAGACCAATTTAAACCCTAGCGACAATATTTGGTTATCGCCCACCAGATATTGCCAGGCCTGCTGGCCGTAGTAGGCCCAGGAGATCATGGTCGAAAAAGCAAACAGCAATGCCGCTACCGCCAGAGGATAAGGCGACCAACTGACGGTGGATTCAAACGCTGCGGAGGTTAGGGCAACGCCTTCTAAGCCCGAGCTCATTAAATCGCTGCCGTAAACGGTGGTGATAATTACCAGAGACGACAGGGTGCAAATCACCACGGTATCGATAAAGGGCTCTAACAGCGACACGAAGCCTTCGGACGCGGGGTGATTGGTTTTTACCGCCGCGTGGGCGATGGAGGCCGAACCCAGGCCCGCCTCATTGGAGAACAGGGCGCGCTGGAAACCGATAATCATTACCCCCAAAATACCGCCACTGATGCCCTCTGGGCTAAAGGCCCCGGAAATAATTAAACCAATGGCCGGGGCGATGCGATCGTAGTGATAGGCCAAAATCAGACAGCAAGACAAGCCGTATAAAATAGCCATAAACGGCACCAGTTTACCGGTTACTCGGGCGATGGACTGAATGCCGCCAATAATCACCGAGCCGACCAAAGCCGCCAAGATCAAACCGAATAACCAGGCCCGCTCGGCAAACCAACTGGCCTCGCCACCGCTGACATTAACAAACTGCACATAGGCCTGATTGGATTGGAACATATTGCCAATGCCCATACAGCCAATCACAATCACCGCCGCGTAAAAACCACCCAAAAAGCGCCCGATAGTGTGCCAGCCGCGCTTGGCCAGGCCTCGGCTTAAATAGTACATAGGGCCGCCGGCCACGGTGCCATCTTCGTGGTATTGGCGGTATTTTACCGCCAGGGTGCACTCCACCATCTTGGTCGACATGCCGAGTAGGCCTGCCATAATTAACCAAAACGTCGCACCGGGGCCGCCGGCCATAATGGCCACCGCCACCCCGCCGATATTGCCCACCCCCACGGTACCGGAAAGGGCCGTGGCCACAGCTTTAAAGGGCGAGATATCACCGGGGCTTTTGGGGTCGGCGTATTGGCCCAGGGCCAGGCGCCAGGCCAGGCCAAAGCCGCGCATATTCATAAAGCCCAGGTAAACCGTGTAAAACAGCGCCGCTATAACCAGCCACACCACAATAAGCGGTAAATCCACACCCAGTACCGGCACTGCATAAAACACCACGGCGGCAACCGCATCGGCCAAGGGTGTCAGGCCGCTATTAATCGTGTCATCAATACTCGCTTGCGCGGAAAAGGGAAGAAGTAAAAGTAGAATCAGTAAATTCGAAGCATGGAGGAGCAAGTTACGGCGGCTGGGCACATATAAACGCATCATTCTTCTCAGTGGCGGATGTAGCTCTACCTAAACACATCCACTGCCAAGTTTAAAGCCAGGGGGCCAATTCAGAGGTACCTTAACGTCATTTGGGTGAATTTGGCCGGTAAATTCTCAATAATGCACAGCTCAGTAGACTAGGCCCCACGCTTGATTCTGGGTACACTGCCCCCATTATTTAGGGCAGCATCCGCCCGGCGAGAGATCAGCATATGAGCGAAGTATTTATCCTGCAAAACCAAGACGGCTACTTTTTGAGCAAACAAAAAGAATGGGTTGACGGCCGCGATGCCAGTGTCTTGTACCGCAGCGCCCACCGGGATGAGGCGCTCAACCAAATGGTTGAGGTCAACTCAAAAGACTATACCCAGCGCATCCATATTCTCGACTGTGAATTGAGCGAGAAGCGCCAGCCAATGCTGGACCCAGACACCCTGCCCGAGCCTATCGTCGCGCCAGCGGCAGAGCAGGACCAAGGCCAACAGGAGGCCCCGTGAGCCTAGACCAAACACTACTCAGCGCCCTTAACAACAAGGCCAACCGCCCGCTCATCACCGGTATTTTGCGCGGCATTGAAAAAGAGAGCCTGCGCATCCAGCCAGATGGCCAATTGGCCATGAGCCCCCACCCCCAGACCCTGGGTGCGGCCATGACCCACCCCCAGATCACCACCGATTTTAGCGAGGCGCTGCTGGAGTTTATTACCGCCCCCTCACACCGCTTGGACGAGGTGTTGGGCCAGCTACAGCAACAACACCGTTTTACCGTCAGCCAGCTAAAAAATGAGCTGCTGTGGGCCACTAGCATGCCCTGCATGCTGGGCAGTAACGACGAAGTGCCGGTTGCCCACTACGGCAACTCCAATGTCGGCCGCATGAAAACCTATTACCGCTACGGCCTGGGCCACCGCTATGGCCGCAAGATGCAAACCATTGCCGGTATTCACTACAATTTTTCGCTGCCCAGCGCCTTTTGGGCCATGTTGCACAGCCAGGAAAACAGCAGCCTGGATTTACAGCAATACAAAACCGAGCGCTATTTTGATCTGATCCGCAACTTCCGCCGCTATTTCTGGTTGCTGTTGTATTTATTCGGCGCCTCGCCCGCCGTATGTCGCAGCTTTGTCAACGGCCAAGCGCATCACCTCAGCCCTTTTAATGGCGACCAGCACAGCTTGCATGCCCGCTATGGCACTTCGCTGCGGATGGGCGATTTGGGCTACCAGAGCAATGCGCAAAAATCTTTAACGGTGTGCTATAACGAGCTGGACAATTATTTGCACACATTAACCGAGGCCATAAACACCCCCTACGAGCCCTACCGTGCCTACGGCACTGTGGACAGCGAGGGTGACTACCAGCAGCTAACTACAAGCTTGCTGCAAATTGAAAACGAGTTTTACTCCACCATACGCCCCAAGCGTACCGCCCGCTCAGGTGAAACTGCACTGGGCGCCCTGCACCAGCGCGGGGTCGAATATATTGAAGTGCGCTGCTTGGATATCAACCCCTATTCGCCAATTGGTATCAGCGCCGAGCAAGTGCATTTTATCGATACCTTTTTGCTCTACTGCCTATTAAAAGATAGCCCCAAAACCAATTGCGATGAATACGAGCGCATGCAAAAAAATCAGGAGCTCACGGTCTACCGAGGTCGCGACCCCGAGATGAAATTACTGTGCGCCGAGGGCGAACGCAGCATTGCCGACTGGGGCAGCGAGCTAATCAGCGAGATGGCGCCACTGGCCGAGCTATTAGACCAGGCTTATAAAATTGAAGGCCACAGCCAAGCCCTGGCCGACCAACTCGAAGTGGTTAACAAACCAGAACTAACGCCTTCGGGGCGCATACTGCAGGGCATGAAGCAACAGGGTAAGAGCTTTTATCAATACGCCATGGGCCTGGCAGAACAGCACAACCAGAGTTTTGCCGACAACCCTTTAAGCGGCAATGACCTGGATCGCTACGAGACTCTAGCCATTAACTCACTGGCGGATCAGAAAAAAATTGAGGCCCAAGAGGAGCCCAGCTTCGAGGATTATTTGGCCAGCTTTTATCAACAGTACCAGCCGTTTCAATAGGCCATGAACTACCTGGCTCACGCCTTTCTCAGTGGCGCCGAGCCCGAACTACAGCTAGGCGGCCTACTGGGAGATTTTTGCAAAGGGCCACTCGGCAACTGGGGCTTTAGCCCCGCTGTCACTGCCGGCATCGATCACCACCGCAAGCTGGATGCTTATGTCGACAGGCTGCCCGCTTTTAAAGCCTGCCAAGCCCTGTTGCCCAAGCCGTTAAAACGGGCTGGCGGTATGGTAATTGATATCAGCTTCGATCATTTTTTAGCAAAACACTGGCAGCGCTACGCGCGCCAATCACTGGCGGACTTTAGCGGCCAACTCTACCCAAGGATGCAAACCCTGACAGGAGCACCCCAAGATTTCCAGCGCTTTGCCCAGCGCTGCCAAAGTGCAGACCTGTTTCATTTATACCGCCAGTGGCAGACAGTAGAAGTGGCAATAGACCGATTGCGCCAGCGCCTCAGCCGACCCCAGTTGCTGGATGGAGCCTTTGCCGCCGTGGATCGAAACTACACCCAGCTGGAGCAGGCCTTCCACCCCTGTTTTGAGCACCTTATGCAGTGGAGCGAACAACAGCTTGAGGCCCGCGGCTATGCCGAGGGCGGGCTATTTTTGCACCACAAAGGTAGTGAAGAATAGGTCTTCTACGCCCTTATCGTTTTTCTCTTCCTGGCGCAGAATATTTTTAATCTCAGCCAGGGCTTTTTTACGCAAGGATTCTCTGCCGTCCAAACTATTCACGGTTTCTTCTGTCTGGCGGCTAAACAGCATTACCAAATTATTGCGAATATAAGGCAAGTGGTGGCGAATGGAGTTGGCTACATGAATCGAATCAACCCGCACCGACAACTCGGCGCGCAGGTACTTTAGCCGGCCACGGCCACCGTAGTTAAGTACAAAGGCCGGCTGCAAAGGCACATAGAAGGGGCCTGCGGGGCCAAACTCCAAACCTTCCTCCTCTTCCTCCTGGGCCTGTGCAGGCAGTGCCAGCACTGCCACTAACAACAGCCAAACGGCCAGCAATACCCGGCTATTGAACATTGGGGCCAATCCCATATCTAACTCCTATTCCAGGTGCCACTGCAGTAAGCGGGCGCCCTTCTATGGTAAACTTCGCTATTAATAGTCTAGTAAAACATCGGAATTTAGCAGCAATGCCATTACCCAATATTCGCCTGACCAATATCATTATCTTTATCGGCTGTGTGGGCTTAATCTTAATCGCCCTGGGCTTTCAAGAGATAATGGGCCTCGCTCCCTGCCCACTGT
Organism: Cellvibrionaceae bacterium; assembly: GCA_025800435.1. GTDB lineage: Bacteria > Pseudomonadota > Gammaproteobacteria > Pseudomonadales > Cellvibrionaceae > Pseudoteredinibacter. Next base: position 7,144 of record JAOXRV010000563.1, read on the forward strand.
GCATTACCCAGCGCATCTTTGTGGTGGCCGTAGGCCTGTTTGCCCTGGCAGCGGCCATCCATAACCCAGGCCTAGGCGGGCGCCGGCTCTACGCCCTCGGCGGTATCGCCATGGCCATTACCGGGGCCGGCTTCTCCGGCCGCCACCTGTACCTGCAGGGCCTGCCAGCGGATCAACTGCCCTCCTGCGGCCCGGGCCTCTCTTATATGTTTGAAACCTTCCCCTTTATGGAAGCCATGGAGATTCTGCTGATGGGCGATGGTAACTGTGGCGATGTAATGTGGAGCTTATTTGGCATCAGCATGCCCGGCTGGGTATTGGTCGCCTTTATCGGCTTGGCGCTGTTTAACGTCTGGCAGCTGTTGCGCCGCGGCTAAGCCATGGTGCGGGGCCTATTTGTCCTACTTTTGTTTCAGTGGCTGGGAGAGCTTATCACCCTGGCCAGTGGTGCCCCCGTCCCCGGCCCGGTTATCGGCATGTTGTTATTGCTGCTCGCCCTGCTACTGCGCGGGCGCGCCTCTACCGAGTTACAACAGACCAGCCAAATACTGGTACAACACCTAAGCCTATTATTCCTGCCCGCCGGCGTGGGCCTGTTCTTTTTGGGCAAAGCCGTCGCCGCCCAGTGGTTGGCCATAGCTGGGGCCATGGTTGCCGGTACCTTCATATCACTACTGCTGTGCAGCTGGATAGTTAGGGCCAGTGCCGGGGCCAAACATGACTGAGCTAATAAACCTGCTGCCGGCCAGCTGGCAACAAGCCCTGCAAGCCCAGCTGCAAATATCTGCCCTAAGCGCGCTCCTGCTAACCCTGGGCGCCTACCAGCTGGGGCTGTGGTGCTACCAAAAATCTGGCCGCCTAATGCTGCTGCACCCGGTGGTTATCGGGGCCTGTGTTATCGCCGCTTACCTGTTTTACTTCGGCATCCCCTACCGGGCCTATCAGCAGGCCAGCAGCCTTTTCTACTTCTTGCTGGGCCCGGCCACCGTGGCCCTGGCCATTCCCCTGTACCAGGAGTTTCGCCATATTCGCCAACGCGCCAAGCCGGTGTTGCTAACCGTGGGCCTGGGGGCACTTATTGCCGCGGCCAGTGCGGTGACCATTGCCTATAGCTTGGGGGCCGATGAGCAGGTGTTGCGCTCACTGGCGGCCAAGTCAGTGACCACGCCAATCGCCCTGGGCATTGTCGATAAAATTGGCGGCCTGGCTAACTTAACCACCGGTGTGGTGGTGTTTACCGGTATCCTCGGCGCGCTGATGGCTCCGCTCGCCTTTAAGCTCACCCACCTGAACGACCCGCGCCTGCAAGGTATTGTGCTGGGCATTAACGCCCACGGTATTGGCACCGCCATTGCCTTCGAGCAGGGCCACAGCAAGGGCGCCTTTGCCAGCTTGGCGATGGGCTTAACCGGCGCTTTTACCGCACTGACCCTACCCTATTTAATTGGCTGGCTAAGCTGACCTGAACATTATTGCAGCAGCCTGATCACAAATAAAGCAAACCGGACCAGGCGGGAATAGATAGGCGGTTTTTATCCCACACTGGTCTAAGTAGCCCCCACTTATTTTTTGAAACTGCCCCGACCCTCTTCTAAAGTTAAATTTAGGCAGATTATTTAAGCGCCAGCCAAACAGCAATAAAGACAAATATAAAACACGTTAGAGGTGTCACCATGCTAGAGCAGTGTAAAACTCCCCAGGAGCTGTGGGGCGGCGTCCACCGCACCCTGGATACCTGGTTCGAAGCCCGTAAGCAACTGTTGGTCGAATATTCCAGCCTGTGCCAGCGCCTGCAGGCCCAGACCGACGGCGCCGCCCTAAAAGCGCGTCTGCGCCGCTTTTGCCAAAGCCTGATGGATTATGTCAGTGCCGGCCATTTTGAGGTCTACCAGCAGCTGCAAACAGAAGCCGAGCGCTACAACGATAAAGAGGCCCTGGTAGCCGGCCGCCACCTGTATCGCCAGCTGCAACAGTGCACCAATACAGTACTGGACTTCGACGAGCGCTACAGCCAGCTCGATCAACTGCAAAGCCTGCCGCAAGACTTATCCAAGCTGGGCCTATGCCTTGAAAAACGCTTTTTTATAGAGGACAGCATGGTCAATATCATGCACGAAACCCATCGGGAGCACGCCGCTTAAGGCCCCACCACTATACACTTTTCCCATTTGCTGCCGCTAACTAAGATACCGTCTAGTTGCGCAAATGGGAGCCATCTATGCCACGCCTATTAACCCTATTACTGCCCCTGCTGGCCCTGGGCCTTGCGGCCTGTGAAAAGTTGCCCGGGCCCAGTAAGAGTATTGAGGTGGCGCGCCAGGGTAGCCATATGGGGCGGCTATCCCCCAACGGCAGCCACGCCGTTATCGGCTCGATCAATCACGGCGGCAGCCTCTGGCAAGTGGGCCAGGGTGAGCGCCTGTTTGACTGGAACCACGGCGACGCTAAAAAGACCACCCTGGAAGCGGCGGCCTTTTCGCCGGAGGGCGACTGGGCCATGACCACCGATGGCATTACCTTGGTACTGTGGCAAGTCAGTACTGGCATCGCCCACCGCTACTGGACGGCCCCGGGCGAGGTCTTATCCCTGGCGCTCGGCCCCAAGGGCAATTTTGCCCTGCTGGGCCTGGCCGATCACTCTGCGGTTATTTTTGACAGCAAGCGCGGCGGGGTAAAGCGCCGCTTCGCCCACCAGGGGCGAGTGCGCAGCGTGGATGTCTCTGCCGATGGCAAACTGGCCTTAACCGGTGCCGAAGATAACCGTGCGGTACTGTGGGATATTCAACGTAGCAAAGCATTGCACCGCTTTGACCACGAAGAGGAGGTACAGCTGGTGCGCTTCAGCCCTAAGGCCAATGTGGTCTTTACCGCGGCCATGTACGATAAAGCGGTGGTGTGGAATGCGGCCAGCGGCAAACCGGTGGGCACCGTGCCCTTCTCGACCGAGCGCATAAAGCGCGGCATGCGCTTTAGCGCTGCGCGCTTTTCTTCCAGTGGACGCTATTTATTAATTGGCCGACCCGATCAAATGGTGCAGCTGTGGGATACCAAAACCATGAAGGCCCTGGCCAAATGGCAGGTGTTAAAACGCGATGCCTGGAAACCCACCAGCGCGGCGGTACAAGACGTGGCCTTTGCCCCGGCCAAGCGCACCTATTACGCGATTGCCTCTAATGGTTTTGTGCATACGCTTAAGCGTTAGATGGGCTACTATCGATTAACAACTTAAAAGTCGCCCACAAAAATCTGAACATAAGCTCGCCCTACTCCGTCATTCCCGCGAACGCGCTTTGCGTACTGGGGATAAATGGCCGGGACTCGGGGGGTAAAACCCAGCTTAAGGGGTAGGGGGCACTTTCTCCGTTCCAGAACGCTGCGTCCATGCAGCTGCGCCCGTTCATCCCGAGCCTAGTCACTGCGAAAGCACCCCCTACCCCTCAAGCTTACATCTCGCAGAACCTCAGGCTGCTGTGATCTGACCATGACACTATCTGCCAGTACTACCTTAGGGCTCAATAATCGCAAATGGCTCGCTGCTTTTATCCAGCAGCGAGAAAAACTGCACCAATTTTATTGCGCTGCCGCTGACCTCCAGCTGATCCGAGCCGACCATATCGGCAAGCGATGAGATACCCAGGACGATATCCAAAAACAGCTCGTGACTGATGCGAATGCTGGAATCGATGCGCTCGCCGCCCTCGGCTACTTGGTAGTGCAACACCGAATTTTCGACCCACAGCTCGTAGCTTTTGTTTAAATCGATAAAAGTCACTTTCAGGCGAATATCTTTGCCCTCGGCTTTTACACCGTTGAGCTGGGCCGCCATGGCGTCGAAAAAGCGTTCCACCGGAGTATATTTCAACATATCTTTGGCACCGGCCAAACTCACGGTTTGCTCGCTGGTGCCATTGCGCAGTTCGAGCGCAGCGGATAAATAAACATCGCGCCAGGGGCCAGACTCGGCCTGGTAGCCCAATTGGCTATAGGTTTTCGCCAACAGCTCTTTGGCGTTTTTACCACCACCGGCAAATACCAAATGGTTAAGTAGCTGCGCTACCCAACGGTAATCGCCTTCGTTATAGGCCGCCTGGGCCAATTGCATGACCGCATCTTTACCGCCCATGGCGGCAATATATTTTTCCGCCGCCGCCACCGGTGGCAGTGGATTTAGGTTGGCCGGGTTGCCATCAAACCAACCAAAATAGGCCTGGTAAACGGCCTTGGAGTTGTGGCTAACCGTGCCGTAATAGCCGCGGTTGGCAAAGGTTTTGGCCAGCGAGTTGGGCAGGCTTAACTGCTCGGCAATTTCCCTCGGGGTGTAGCCCTTATAGGCTAAACGCAAAGTTTGGTCGTGAATATATTTGTAAACATCGCGCTGGCCACGCAAAAACGTATCAATATTTTCCCGCCCCCACATGGGCCAGTGGTGGCTGGCGAAATACACTTCAGCTTGGTCAAATAGCTTGCGCGCCTCTTCGATATAGGCACTCCAGGCAAGGGCGTCGCGCACCTTGGCACCGCGCAGGGTGTAGAGGTTGTGCATATTGCGCGACAGCACCTCGGCGCCGCAAAAGGCTTTTTGTTTGGGCAGGTAAAAAGTTAGCTCCGCCGGCGCTTCTGAGTTGGGCGTGTATTGAAACTGAAACTCAACCCCGTCGATCACCATTTGCTGGGGGGTTTTATCCACCAGTGCCGTGGGCGGGGCAATACTGACACTGCCGAAAGCCGGCGCTTTACCTAAGCCGGTATCCACATGGCCCAGGGGCGATTTGGGCAGGCTCTGGCCGTACATATAATTGGCCCGGCGGCTCATGGTGGGGCCGGCCAACACATTTTCGCTGGTGGCCTCCTCCATAAAATGGCGCGGCGCAACAATCGGAATTTGCCGATCTTTGGGCAGTACCGCCAATACACCGCCAAAGTGATCCACGTGGCTGTGGGTCATTATCACAGCGCTTACCGGCTTGTCGCCCAGGTGTTTGCGGGCAAAGGCAATGGCCGCAGTTGCAGTCTCTTGGGTGGTGAGAGGGTCGACCACGATCCAGCCACTATCACCCTCGATCAGGCTCATGTTCGATAGGTCGTAGCCGCGCACTTGGTAGATACCGTCGGCAACTCGATATAAGCCGTGCAGATTATTGAGCTTGGCCTGGCGCCACAGGCTGGGGTTAACGGTGGCCGGGGCCTCACCCTTAACAAAGTCATATTGACTGGGTTGCCACAACACACCGCCATCGGGGCCTTTCACCAACAGCTGCTCGTCTCTGGCGATCAGGCCGCGCTCGGCCTCTTTAAAATCACGCTGATCATCCAGTGGCAGGGCTTTGGCCAGACGCTCATTGGCTGCTCGGGTGTGGCCGCTGGCAGCGCCGTCGCCAGTGGGCTCTGGGCTGGGGCTACAGGCGACTAATAAGGCCGCACTGGCGGCGATGGCTAAACGCAGGGCTGATCGATATTTGCTCGGCATGGATATAACTTCCATTTATTTTGGTAAAGGTCAGTTATAACATCCACACTAGACAGCAAATGTAAACTTATTTACATTTAGGCCCATGAATTTTACTAATGCCAACTCTGGCCGCCTCAGCGCCACCAGCCTGGCCCTGTTAAAACAGCAGGGCCAGATCACAGTCTATGAGGATGGCGAGGTAATCCATCAACGGGGTGATCAAAGCCCGGGGCTATCGGCGGTGCTGAGCGGTGCGGTGCGGGTCGGTAACTATGGCCGCGACGGCCGCTATTTTCTCAGCGCCCAACTGGGCCCGGGGGATAGCTTCGGCGAGCAGACGGTATTCACCGCTCTGCCCCGCTCCCACTCGGCCGAGGCCGTCGGTGAGACTCGTATCAGCCAGCTCGGCCCGGGGCAAACTAAGGCGCTGTTGCTTGAACACCCCAAGCTGGCCCTCGATCTGCTCGGCTCCCTGGCCCAACGCCTGCACTGGAGCCTAGAAGCTCTGGATGATAGCAAGCGCCTGCCGCTGATGCTGCGCACCGCCAAATTAATCCGTTATATCGATCAACAGGAGGAGGCAAACGGCCAGTTAAGTGTCAGTCAGGAGCAACTTGCCGCACAGATCGGTGTCAGCCGTATGTCGCTGTCCAAAGCCTTGAATAAACTGCAAAGCCAGGGTTTGATTGAAAGGCGCTATAAAACCTTAAAAATTGTCGACCGACAGCGGCTGCAAAGCTGGATTGAGGCCAACAGCGAAACCTTAAGCATCAGCTGAGACTGGGGTGGCGATAGAACAGCGGCGACAAATGGGCCTGGCTGCTAAACGACTTGGTGTCTTTGTAGGGCAGTTTCATAAAGCCCGAAACCCCCAGCCCTTCAATCAAATGTAAATTGGCCAATATTTCATTCAGACAGCTTTCAAACTCAGCGGCCACACTGGCGTCGAGCAGATTCAAATAATTGTGAATTTTTAAATCCAGCTCAACACTTTCAAAAATAATACAACCGCTGTGATGAAGCTGGTTCATGCGGGCGAGGACATCCATAATCGCATCGGGCAGCACCAACATCTCGTCCGGGTCGTCGCCGTCTTCAAAGTAGGAGTGCAAGCGGCTCTGTCGATCGAGCCCTTCGGCCTCATCGCTGATATCAAACGGTATTTGCATATCCGCGCTGGCCACAAAGGGCTGGCTCACATCACCGCGCTCAATATGTAGGGTTTTTTTCGCATCGAAGATACAGCTTTTAAATACGCCCTGCTTACTGATGGCACGGCCTAGATGAACAATATTATTCACCGCTGTATAAAACGCCGGCGCAAGTTCGGCATCGTAGAGCTTAATCGATGAATCGATATGGATACCGGCTTCATCCCAATGCATGGCCAAGCCGCCAACCACCGGGTAGCGGCTCAGATAAGATACCGCCGTGACAAAGGCTTTTTCGGTATCGCTCATGCCACCTAGATAATTTTTATAGTATTTTTCCAGCTCAGTGTTATCGACACCCTGTAGCTTTTCACCGTCTAGCTCGCGGCGTAAAAATGATTTGCGCGAGCTGTACACCACCGTTTCAATCGCCTGCTCCGCTGGGCTTACCCACACCGGTAGCAGTGGCTGATCGGCATTGCGGCTGTGCGGGTGTATCGCCAGATTTTTCATGTGGCGAATATTGGCAAAAAGATAATCGCCAGCCTCGCGCCGCAACTCGGCATCGCCCGACATTAAATTATTGAGCGTGTGGGCAAACTCTTGCGGCAGGCCCAGCGCCAACGGTGAAATTACCTGGCTGCCAAAGCGACTGCCCTGGCCCGACGCCAAGGCGTATAGGGTACCCGCCAGACCCTGCTCATCGAAGCGGGGCGAGGACAGTTCACCACTGAGTTGTTCTTCACCGATATAGTAAATATCGCCCAGCTTGGCATTGCTCTGATGCAAATCCGCACTCAGGACATTGAGGCCGCCCCCGGCGCAATGTTGACCCCGGTGGTCAAGCTGGGCAAATACCGCCGCACCCCAGTCGATTAAACTCACTTGCCCGCTCGCCTCATCGTAGACCAAGTTGGAAGGCTTGATATCGCCATGCACCAGGGCCGGGCCATGGCGCGCTTTGGCCTGCTCGCGCAGGGTCTGCAAAATATCCACCAGCTGTTCGCCAATACTTAACAGCAAACGTATATCCAGGCGGCCATGGCGACGGGCGTATTCTTCCAGATTAATGCCTTCAGCCCGCCCCATCATTAAAATTGACTGGCTGCGCACCCGGTTAAATTCGATAAACTGCGGTACTCCCGGATGTTGCACCCGGGATAACATATAGCCCTCTTCTTCGAGCCGCTCTTGCACCGCTATCGGCAGGGTAATTCGGGCAAACTTAAAAACAAAACTGTGGCCGCTGGCGGCGCGGCCGCTAAAGGCGAAACCGTAAGCGCCCCTGCCCAGCAGTTCAATATCCGAATAACCCAGGCGCTCTAATTGTTGCTCACACAGGCCCAGCCAATCTTTTAATTTTTGCGCATCCCGATGGGAAAGCAAGTAAAAAGACTGCTCCTCATTGATATAAAAATGCTGTAATGCGTCGCTCTCGTGCAAGCTCATAAATGCTATCGCTGCTAGCGCATGGCCACCAACATAGTTTGCGGCTGTTCTAAATACTGTTTCCACAAATTATTAAAGTGGGCAATGGTGCCACCGTCGATCACCCGATGATCCCCAGACCAGCTTACGGTCATTATCTGCCGGGCTTCTACCTCGCCCGCACTGTTAAAGCGCGGCAGTTTTTGTACCCGCCCCAAGGCCACAATGGCCACCTCGGGCTTATTAATAATTGGGGTTGCCACGGTGCCGCCTATGGCCCCCACATTGGATATACTGATGCTACCACCACTCAGATCCGCCGGGCTAATTTTACCCGAGCGGGCAGCGGCGGTAAGGCGCGTCACCTCGGCGGCCACCTCCAGCAGCGTTAAGTTTTGCACGCCTTTGATATTGGGCACCAACAGGCCGGTTTTGCCATCCACCGCCATACCAATATTGTGATCGGCTACATAACACAGCTGGGTGAAGTCTTTATTGGCGCGGCTATTTAAAATCGGAAATTGTTTAATTGCCAGCGACAGAGCCTTAATAAACAGCGGCATCAGGGTAATTTGTAAGTCGTCGTTGGCGTATTGTTGCTTCAAGCTCTGGCGCAAGGCCATTAGCTCGGTAATATCAATGTCTTCGGCATAGGTAAAATGCGGAATGGTGGCTACCGACTCGGCCATTCGCTGGCCCATAAGCGCACGCACCCCAGCGATGGGCTCAAACCGATCGACGCCAGCTTGCTGCTCTGGCGCCACCTCGGCGCGCTGCAGAAAACTAACGACATCTTGTTTCAAGACACGGCCATTTTTACCACTGGCGGGCACCTCGGCCAGGTCAATATCGTTTTCGCGTGCGAGTTTTCGCACCGCCGGCGTGCTCAATACTTTGCCGCCGCTTGGCAGCGGGGCTGGCGCGCTTTCTTCAACCGCCGCAACTGGCTCAGTTGCGGCTTCGGGCTCTGGCCCTGCCACCTCGGCCTGGGTCGCCGCGTCCAGTTCAATTGCAAACAATGGGCTGTGCACCTTGGCAACCTCGCCCTGCCGGTAGTGCAGCTTGGTAATTTTACCGCTGTACATGGAGGGGATTTCGACGATGGCCTTATCGGTACTGACATCGGCCACCACATCATCCTCGCCAATAATATCGCCCTCGGCCACTTTCCACTCCACCACTTCACACTCGACAATTCCCTCGCCGATATCGGGTAAAATAAAATCTTTAATCATTGTTAAACCCTCAGTAGTTCAAGCTGGCCACAATGGCTTCATAGACTTTTAAGTAATCCGGTAAATATTCCTTTTCCAGTGCCAGCGGAAACGGGGTATCCAAACCTGTCACCCGAGTAATCGGTGCCTCCAGCGATAAAAAGCACTCATGCTGCACCGTCGCCGCAATCTCGGCGCCAAAACCGCCTGTGTGGGTGGCCTCGTGCGCTAATACTAAACGCCCGGTCTTACACACGGATTTGCTGACGGTTTCAATATCCCAGGGCAGCAGCGAACGCAGATCAATCAGCTCGCAGGAAATACCTTCTTCGGCGGCTTTGTCGGCGGCCTTTTGCATTTCGACCATCTGTGCACCCCAGGCCAACAGGGTAATATCACTGCCACTGCGCAGCACTTCGGCCTTGCCGATGGGCAGTTCATAATCTTCTTCAGGCACTTCACCTTCGGCGGCTCGATACAAGCGCTTGGGCTCAAAAAATATAACCGGGTCTGGCTCGCGAATGGCGGCCAGTAATAGGCCCTTGGCCTGGTAGGGAGTGCTGGGCACCAGCACTTTTAAACCTGGGGTGTGACAAAAATAGGCCTCGGGCGACTGAGAGTGATACAGGCCGCCGGCGATACCGCCCCCATAGGGGGTGCGAAACACCAAGCTGCCGACATTAAATTGATTGCCCGAGCGATAGCGGAACTTGGCCGCCTCATTCACAATTTGGTCAAAGGCGGGAAAGATGTAATCGGCAAATTGAATTTCCGCCACTGCGGTGCTGCCGTGGGCGGCGATGCCCACCGCAAAACCGGCGATGCCCTGCTCGGTTAACGGGGTGTTAAAACAGCGGGCCACACCGTATTTTTCTTGCAGGTGACTGGTGGCACGAAACACGCCGCCAAACTTGCCCACGTCTTCACCCAGGCAAATCATACTGGGGTCGGCAGCCATGGCGGTATCGAGCGCGCTATTAACCGCTTGCAATAAATTCATCTTAGCCATGTTTGGCACCTCCGGCAATTGGATAATGCTCGGGGTATTTGGCGATATGCTGCTGCAACTCGGCAAACTGTTGTTGTAAGTGGGCCGGCGGGTGCCGGTACACATCCTCAATCAAATCGCCGAGCGGCGGCATGGGTTTTTTCTCAACCCGCTTGAGGGTTTCCAGCACCTCGCGCCGATAGGACTCTAATAATTTTTTATCGTCGGCCTCGCTCCACCAGCCCTTCGTCTGCAACCACAGGCGCATACGCTCAATCGGATCTTTCTCGCGCCATTTGTCCTCCTCATCGCGGCTGCGATAGCCGCTGGGGTCATCGGAGGTGGAGTGGGCGCCGAGCCGATAGCTCATGGTTTCAATTAACACTGGCTCATTATTTTGCAGCGCCAGTTTGCGCGCCTGGGTGGCGGCGGCGTAGACCGCCAGCAAATCATTGCCGTCGACGCGAATGGTTTTAATGCCGTAGCCTACGCCGCGGGCGGCAATACCATCACCCTTAAACTGCTCTGCCGCCGGGGTAGAAATGGCGTAACCATTATTGCGGCAGACAAACACCACCGGGCAATTGAGCACCGCCGCCATATTTAAACCGGCGTGAAAATCGCCCTCACTGGCGGCACCCTCGCCAAAATAGCACAGGGTGCAAGCGGCCTTGCCCGCCAACTTTTGGGCGTAGGCATAGCCGGCTGCCTGGGGAATTTGGGTGGCCAAAGGCGAGCTGATGGTCATAAAGTTAAGCTCGGCCGAACCGTAGTGCACAGGCATCTGTCGGCCCTTACCCAAGTCGGCGGCGCGGCCCAACAGCTGGTCCATAAACTGCTCACTGCTAAAGCCCCGGTAGCTGAGTGCGGCCTGCTCCCGGTACTGGCCCATAATCATATCTTCGGGCGCAAATGCGGCGGCCGTGCCGGTAACCGAGGCCTCTTCACCGATACAGCTCACATAAAAACTGAGCCGGCCCTGGCGCTGAGCGCTGATCATGCGCTCGTCCAAGACCCGGGTATAGACCATACTGCGGTACATTTTTAGGGCCTGCTGCTGCCCCAGCTCGGGCAGCTGGGCGCCGGGCTGGGTGCCGCCATCGGCATTGAGCAGGCTGAGGGTGGCAATGGGCAGTTCATGGCCACTGATAAATTGGGCGCGGTGGATAAGATTGGGGGTCATACTCGCCTCCGGGCTACCTTATTCTGATCAGAATAGCACCCCAAATCGGAGGGAGTCCTGCCAAAGTCGCCTCTGGCAGGTGATGTTTTGAACAGTTTTGCTTAATTTTGTCGATTATTTAAAATTATTGGCCACTTTGCGCGATATTGACGATTTATTTTCTTAAGGGGCGGGTTTTAGGCGCAATAGCCGCCCCGCATCGGTTAACAGGTAGATATAGCCCTCCGGGCCCTCTGCCACATGACGAATACGCAGGCCCTTGTCGGCCAGCATGCGCTCTTGCTCCTGCAATTTGCCCTGGGCATCAAAACCCAGGCGGTTGAGGTGGGTCATGGCCAGGGCGCCGGCAAAAAACTGGCCCTGCCACTGGGGAAAAGCCGCACCGGAATAGATCATCAAGCTGCTGGGGGCAATCGAAGGTATATAGACCACCGCCGCATCCAGCATGCCCTCTATCTGGCTGGCTTCGCCCACCGGCTTGTCTTCGCTGTACTCGCGCCCGTATGAGGCCCGGGGCCAGCCGTAGTTGGCACCGGCCACAATTTTATTGATTTCGTCGCCGCCGCGGGGGCCGTGTTCAATCTCCCACAGTTGGCCGTCGCCATCAAAGGCCAGGCCCTGGGGATTGCGGTGACCGTAGGAATAAATCTCCGGTTTGATATTGGCCTGACCATAGAAGGGGTTATCGGCCAGGGCCTTGCCCTCCATATCGACCCGCAACACGGTGCCGATATGGTTGCTATTATCCTGGGCCGGGGCACGCACACCGCGATCGCCGACGCCAAAATACAGGTGGCCGTCCGGGCCAAAAGCTATGCGGCTGCCGTAGTGGCGGCCGGTGACACTGACCGAGTCGCTCACCAGCAAATCTTGCCACTGGGTCAGGGCACTGCCTTCAAGTTTGGCCCTGGCCAGGGTCGTGCGGCCCCGGCCTTCGTCACTGGCCTTGTTATAGGTAAAGTAGAGCCAACCATTGGGGTGGTATTTTACATCCATCAAACCGCCCTGGCCGCGGCTGTAAATATCTTTGGGCAAACCGCTGAGTGGCCGACGCTGGCCGCTGGCCAGATCAAATAACTGGGCGCTGCCGGCCTTCTCGGTAATAACTATTTGCCCGGCATCGATAAATGCCAAACCCCAGGGGCGCTTTAACTCGGTTGCCAGCTCTTCCAGCTGATATTCGGCCGCTTGAGAACAGGCGGTTAATAAGCTTGCGCACAACAGTAATTTGGATAATTTCGGCTTCATTATTGCTCTCGCTTATTGGTAGACAACATCGGCTAGGCGCAGCCAGCCACCGGGTTTGCGGCCACGCGGGTCGTGGTGAGTCCAGTGGATTACCCCGCCTTTATCATTCCACTCGTAGCGGCCCTTAATAAAAATACGCTGCCCGGCGCGCAGGGGCGCGCGCTCGGCCAAATCGATATTATGGGCCACCAGCAAGCTGGGCAAGCCCGGCGCCTGCACCAAAAAACGCTGATGACGGCTGCCGTGATTATCATCGGGCAGGGTTTTTTTAATGGTAAACGGCGCCTCTTCAAACCACACTTCGCTGCGCTTGGCCGCTGCTGCCGCGGCGATAGTCGCCAGACCATCGCTGGCCGGCTGATTGTTTTCGCTGTATTTATAAACCCCGGCCAGTAAAAACACCAGCACCAGGGTCATGGCCTGTTTCCAGAACTTATTTTGATTCACTGCAATCGCCCTCGGGTAAATAGGCGTTTATTAATAGATTACGCGGGCTTAACTCACGCTGACAAAAGACCCCCAGCTGCACCTGATAGCCCTGCTGGTGCAGGTATAATGCCAGATCCTGCACTATCCACAATTCCAGCGCGCGCCGAAAGCCCAAACGCAGCAGATCCAAGCGCCTTGCCTGGGCAAAGCGCTCGGCCCCGCGCTGCTGCCAATAGGCCCAGTCTACCTCGACCGGCACGGCCAGCCCTTGCGCCGCCGCCAATTTACGACAAAACGCTTCGAACCCAAGCTTGAGCGCCGATTGGGGCAGCGAGGGGGTGGTCAAGTATTCATCCACACCGCGCCAACTGCGCTGCCAGCAATCAAAGCCCAGGCGCCAGGCCTGTATCTGCTCGCGCTTGTGGCGCACCGCCGCCGGCGCGGTCACGGTTTCTTGCACCGCTGTGTGCAGGTCTAAGCGCTGCAGCGCTAAATCGTATTGGCGGCCCAGTTGCGACAGTGGGCGATACTGGGCCTGGGCGGTCTTTTGATAACAACAGGGGGCCAGGGCCAAGGCCCGTGGGCGGGTGTCTGCACATAACTGCAGCAACTGCCGATGCAGATCACCACAGGCGTGCAGGGCCAGCAATTGGCTTTCGGTTTGCACCCAGGGGCGACAGTCTTGCTGCAGCACATCCACCTCGGCAAAGGCCAACTCCATGCCCTCGCTCAGCTCGCGTCCGGCGGCCACCAGCGCCGGGTCGCGCTCTAGGCAGCAGGCCGGACAGGGCTGTTGGCGGTAGAGATAGCGAGCCAAATGGCCTTTACCGCTGCACCAGTCCAGCAGTTGTTGCCCACGCCGGGGCAGAGCGGCGGCAAAGGCCTGTATCTGCTGCCATTTACGACCGGGAATATGGCGCTGAAAAAATGGGTCCAGCTCAATTAAAGGCTGGGGCTCACACGGGGGAATTTGCAACAACTCAGATAGGGGCGAAAGCTTAGGCAGGGCTTCTTGCAGCAGTTGCAACAACACATCGGGGTTGTTCTCCAGCCGCTCTAGGGCCTGTTTATCCAGACTTAGCAGCCGCGCGTTTAACTCGGGCAGCTGCGCCTGCCAGGGCAACTGGGCTTGCATATAAGCCCGGGGCTGCCAGTAGTGGCGATGGTCCAGCAATAGCTGGCTGAGTTGGATAAAGCTGTTGCAATTCAAGTTTACGCGCCTTGCCAATAGGGCCCAAGCCCAATAACTGCTATACTGCCGGCCTTTAAAAAACAGTGTTAAGTGTATATGCAAATCGACCAGTACTTCACCCCCAACCCTGGCAATCCAGATCAGTTTAGCTTTAGCCGCGCACAAGCCAGTGATTTTGCCAAGTTTGTGGCCAACGATTACAACCCCATCCACGATATCGACGCCAAGCGCTTTTGCGTACCCGGCGACCTATTGTTTGCCGTCAGCCTGGCCAAGAGCGGCCTGAACCAGCAGATGGATGTGGATTTTGCCGATATGGTGGTGGACGGCGTTGAACTGACCCTGGAGCACAAAGACCAAGAGGAGATTCTGCGCGGCGGCAACGACAAAGAGTATTTGCATATACACCGGCGCGGCGCGCACAGCGACGACCCCAGTATTATCAGCCAGCTAAGTGAAAGCTATGTGGCCTACTCGGGCAAAACTTTTCCCCATATTCTGGTGCCGCTGATGCGCGAGCAGGGGGTAATGATCAACCCTGCGCGGCCATTGGTTATCTACGAGAGCGCCCGCATCGAGCTGGACCACCTTGATTTTAGCGAGCCCCGGCTAGAAGGGGCCGAATCATCGTTAGCGGTTGACGGCAAACGCGGCAGCGTGCGCCTAGGCTTTGATATTTTTTGCGGCGAGCAGAAAGTTGGCCACGGCGAGAAGCGCATGGTGTTAAGCGGGCTGCGCGAGTTTGATGAAGCCGCCATGCAAGCGGTGGTCGACTATTACAATGAGCGCACCAAGAGCTTTAGCCGCGCCAGTTAATGCACGAAACGGCGCTCGACTATTTGTACCCAGGCAATAAAAAGGCCGAAAAAGCGGCCTTTTTATTGCCTGGCAAACTGTACTAGGCATTTGCACCAAACACGGCTTTAACCTCTAAAAATTCCTCCAGCCCATATTCACCCCATTCACGTCCATTACCCGATTGCTTATAGCCACCAAAGGGGCCTTTGGTATCGGCGCCAGAGCCATTGAGGTGGACATTACCGGTGCGCAACTGAGCCGCCACCTCGGCTGCCTCTTCGAGAGTTTCACCATAGACATAGCCGGACAAACCGTAGGGGGTGTCGTTGGCAATCTCAATTGCCTGCTCTAGATTGTCGTAGGGAATCATGGTTAGTACCGGGCCAAAAATTTCTTCCCGGGCGATGGTCATTTGATTATTGGCGCCGGCAAAAACCGTGGGCTTAACATAGTAGCCCTGCTCCAAACCTTCTGGTTTGCCGGTACCGCCAACCACCAGCTGGGCGCCCTCGTCGATACCGGTTTGAATTAAACCCTGAATTTTATTGTATTGCACATCGGATGAAACTGGGCCCAGGTAAACCCCTTCGGCATTGGGGTCATTAACCACCAGCGCCTCGGCGGTTTGCTTGGCAATGGCCACGGCCTCTTCATGCTTAGCGGCAGGCACCAACATGCGCGAGGGCGCATTACAGGACTGGCCCGAGTTCAGCATCATGCTCTGCACGCCTTTGCCGACCGCCTTGGCTAAATCGGCATTGGCTAAAATAATATTGGCCGACTTGCCCCCCAGCTCCAGCGATACCCGTTTGATATCGTCGGCGGCTGCCTTGGAAATTAAACGACCGGCGCGCGTAGAGCCGGTAAAGGAAACCATTTCAACATCGGCGTGGCAAGACAGCGGCGCACCGACCCCTGGGCCATCACCGTTAATTAGGTTAAAGACACCGGCGGGTACACCGGCTTCGTGCAGTACTTCGGCGAATATCGCCGCGTCAAAGGGCGCGATCTCCGAGGGCTTTAATACCATGGTGCAGCCGGCGGCCAGGGCTGGGGCAACCTTGCAGGCTATTTGGTTAAGGGGCCAGTTCCAGGGGGTAATCAGTGCACACACGCCGATCGGCTCTTTACGCAGGCGAGTGCTGCCGCGATTGGTTTCAAATTCAAAATCTTTCAGCAGTGCCAGGGCCTCATTAAAATGGGCCATACCCATGGCCGACTGGGCCATTTTAGAGAGCCAGGCCGGGGCACCCATTTCTTCGGTAATGGCTTTGGCCATATCTTCTTGGCGCGCCGCCAGGCCGGCCAGAATTTTTTCCAATAGCTCGATACGCTGTTCGCGACTGGTCTGGGAGAAAGCGGGAAAGGCGGCTTTGGCAGCGGCCACAGCGGCGTTAACATCGGCCGTATTGCCCAGGGCGATGCGGCCACAGGCCTGCTCGGTGGCCGGGTTGATTACCGCCAGGGTATCGCGGCCATTGGGCTCTACCCACTGGCCATTGATATAAAATTTTAAAATGTCCATTATCAGCTCCACTTTGGTTCATTATTATTACCCCTTAAGACTGCCTGTTTTCAGGGCCTCTGCCAAGTCTTTTAGGCTAGGGTATAATGGTCAATCGCTTTATACCCGCCCCTGAGGTTTCCATGTCTGAGTCTTTTCCCACCCTACAATTAAAATCCAATGCCGATCGCCGCCTCAAACAGGGGCATCTTTGGATTTACTCCAATGAAATTGACACCACAGCCAGCCCCTTAACTGGCTTTAGTGCAGGCCAGCAGGCCGAGGTTGTCAATAAGGCCGGAAAATCCATGGGCATTGCCACCCTCAACCCTAACGGTCTAATTTGTGCTCGCCTTGTCAGCCGCCAGCGCAAATACCCACTCGATAAATCACTATTGGCGCATCGTATTAAACAGGCTTTGGCACTGCGCGACACGGCCTTTAACGGCCCTTATTACCGCCTTATTTACGGCGATAGCGATCTGCTGCCGGGTTTGGTAGTTGATCGCTTTGGCGATTATTTGGTGGTGCAGATTTCCACCGCTGGCATGGAGTGTGTCAAACAGGAGATTGTTACGGCGCTGCAGCAGGTATTAAAACCCACGGCGATATTGCTGCGTAACGATCACAGCGGCCGCGCCCTAGAGGGCCTGCCGGATGAGTTAGAAACCGTTGGCGATATTCCCGAAGCGGTAGAGCTGGAAGAAAACGGTGTGCGTTTTTTGGCGCCGATTGCCTACGGCCAAAAAACCGGTTGGTTTTACGACCACCGCAACAACCGCGCCTATTTGCAACAGCTGGCCCCTGGCAAGCGAGTACTTGATATTTTCAGTTATGTCGGCGGCTGGGGCGTGCAGGCCGCAGCGGCCGGTGCCAGTGAAGTGATTTGTGTGGATGCCTCTGAATCGGCACTTGAGTGGGTGGGTGAAAATGCTGCCCTCAATGGCTTGGAAGATAAGGTATCCACTGTTGCCGGGCGTGCCATTGACGTAATGAAGGCGCTTATCAACAGCGGCGAAAAATTTGATATTGTGGTGCTCGACCCGCCTGCGTTTATTAAAAAGCGCAAGGATCAAAAATCCGGCGAGGCTGCCTACCGCCATATCAATGAACTGGGTATTCGCCTGCTGGGTAAGGATGGTGTGCTGGTATCCGGCTCATGTTCTATGCACTTGGGCAGTGATACACTGCAAGAAATTGTACGCGGCGCCAGTCGTCACCTAGAGCGCCACTGCCAGATTATTTATCAGGGCACCCAGGGCGCCGACCACCCTGTTCATCCGGCCATCGGTGAAACCGACTATTTAAAAGCCTTATTCAGTCGAGTCTATCTGCCCTAGGACACCCTAGAGCCCCCGCTCCAGTTGTTTGATGCCAAGGCCCTTGATCAGTTGATTCAGGGCCCGCAGCAGGGCGGCTTGTTTTGCCCGGCCCTTATCGGGCTGATCCGCTTCGGACAGTGAAGCCAACACTTCTTTGCTGTTGTCCTTTAGCTCTAGCAAAACAGCGTCGTCAAAGCTTTGTACAATGCCCTGCTGCTGCAGCAGCTGCAGCTGGCTCAATACCCCATCGGCGTGGGTACTGAGATAGGCGGCGCGTATTTCTCCGGGTAGCCACTCTTCAGCCTCAATCAC
>JAOXRV010000576.1 GCA_025800435.1 Cellvibrionaceae bacterium
AGACCCGCTCGCCCAGCCAAGACACCAAATAGAAACGCACGAAGGTGCCGATTGCAATCACCAGGGTGATGGCCGCTAAAAACAACACGCTGGTATTAAGCTCGGCTATGGAGCCACTGCCAAAACCTCGGTCGATAATTAACCGAACCCCCTGGCCGATGGCAAGGCTGGCTACCGCGGTCAGCACTAGGGCGCTAAGGGCTCCGAATAGAATCTTCTTGTGGGGTTTAAGAAAGGGCAGTAATTGCAATAGAATACTTAAACGCTGTTTGCCCTTTGGGGCATGCTCACTGGAGGTCATTTGGGCTGTATTACTTCGCTGAATGGTAGCTGCAGTTTAACAGCCACAGGGGTGAACCGCCCGTTTGTTTTTGTAAGGGAGATTGTCCAAAGTGGCACTAAAACCAACTATTCACAAATGCCAAATTCAACTCTCGGATATGGACCGCCATATTTACGAGCAGTACAACTTGACCCTGGCCCAGCACCCGTCGGAGACGGTTGAACGTTTGTGTGCACGCCTGATGGCCTTTTGCTTTGATACCCATGAAGATCTGCAATTTGCCGGTGGCCTTTGTGTCGACGATGAGCCAGAGCTTTGGCAAAAGAGCCCCAGCGGTGAAATTGAACACTGGGTCGAGGTGGGCCAGCCCGAGCTGGACCGGGTTAAAAAACTCAGCCGCCGGGCGGTGAGGATGTCGGTCTATAGCTTTGGTAAACCCGCACCGACGTGGTGGCAAATTAACGGCGACAAGTTAGCAGCGCTGGATAAGGTGTCGGTTTACAATTTTGACTGGGGCCAAATGCAGGCCCTGGCCCAGGCATTTTCGGACGATTCCAGCCTGTCTGTCAGTATCAGCGATCAAGTTGCCTTTATTAGCACGCACGCCGCCCAGATCGAGCTGGCGCGTGCACATTGGTGTCCTTTATAGTATTCCTCTGAAGTTCCTCTGAAGAGAATCAACAACAATAAGCTGCTAGAAGGAAGATAATAATGAGTAACGTTAAGGTAACTGACAAAATCGGTATCCCCATTATCGAGCATATGGGGGCCGAAATTCTTGAAGTCAGCAAGGGCCGGGTTGTGGCCAAAATGCCTAAGGAGCCCAATGCCAACCATGTCGGCACTATGTATGCGGGCTCGCTGTTTACCCTGGCTGAATTTCCAGGCGGCGTGCTGTTTCTGGATTATCTCGATGGCGCCCCCATATACCCGATTGTGGCCGAGATGAATATTCGCTACCGCCGTCCCGCCACGACCGATATCTATGTCGATATGCAGATGGCGCTGGCTGATCTCGACAAGATGAAAGCAGACACCCTGGCCAACGGCAAGGCCGAAATGACCCACCGCCAAGAATTGACCGATGAAAGTGGCGAAGTAGTGGCCATCTCTGAGGCCCGCTATGTGTGGCTAAAAGCCTAAGCTATTAAGGTGGCTTCGAGCCCGAGTCTTGAGGTAGGTGATTTTTAATACAGTTACCCGAGCATGACATTACTCGGTCAAATCGCTACTATCTCGTTTACGGCTAATGGGCCTTAAACCGTCTTATTGCCATTAAGTGACCCCAGTTAATAAGAAGAGAAAACTATGACAGCAGCCAGAGAGCATTTTGGGTCCCGGATTGGGTTTATTCTAGCCGCCGCGGGCTCTGCCGTGGGCATCGGTAATCTGGTGGGCTTCCCGGTTGGGGCCGCCAAAAACGGGGGCGGTGCTTTTCTGTTTATCTATGCCATCTTTGTGGCCCTGATCTGCCTGCCGGTAATGATGGCCGAGCTGGCCATTGGCCGTCGCTTTCAAAAAGACCCGCTGGGCGCCTACAGCAGTGAGGTGGGTGGCGGTGGCTGGCGAATTGCCGGCTGGTTGGCGGTGATCACGCCGTTTATGATCGCGGTGTTTTACTCGGTGATAACCGTGTGGATCCTCGGCTATTTAATCCACGTATTGATGGGCAACCTCGATCAGTTGGCCAGCCCAGAGTACTTTGGCCAATTTATTAATACCAATGAGGTGTTTTTGCACTTATTAGTGGTATTTGGGCTGGTGTATTTTATTTTGGTTAGCGGTGTTAAAGACGGTATCGAGAAGGGCGCTAAAATATTGATGCCCGGCCTGTTTGTGATGCTGATCGGCTTGGTGGTTTTCGTGCTGATGCAAGACGGTGCCGTGGCAGGGGCTCGCTATTATCTGGTTCCGGACTTTGCCAAGATCGACGCCAAAGTTGTTAACGGCGCCTTGTCCCAGGCTTTTTTCTCTCTGTCCTTGGGCATGGGTATTATGATTACCTATGGCTCTTATATGGAGCGCACTGAAAACTTGGGTGGCTCGGCCAAGTTTGTGGCACTGACCGATACCCTGGTGGCCTTTTCGGCGGGTTTAATGATTTTACCGGCAATTTTTTCTTTTAACCCCTCTATTGATACCGCTGAGTTAAGCGAGTCTTCGGTTAGTTTGATATTCAGCTTTTTGCCCAAGATCTTTTTGGCTATGCAGGCGTCTATCGGTTATCTGGGTGCAAGTATTGTGGCGGCGCTGTTCTTTACCCTGGTATTTTTTGCCGCCTTAACCTCGCTGGTATCCATTACCGAAGTGCCCACCGCCAGCTTGGTTGATGAAAAGGGCTATTCCCGCCGCAAGGCCCTGCTGATACTGGGCGCCTCGATGATTATTATCGTTATCGCCTGCACCGTGAGCTTTGGCCGGGTAGAGTTTTTAAGCAATTTTATGGCTTATGCCGGCGCCAATAAATCCCTGTTTGATGTGATCTACGATATTTTCTACGACACCATCTTGCCCTTAAATGGCTTGCTGGCGTGTTTGTTTGTGATCTATCGCTGGAAAAAGCACAACTTCGATGCAGAATTGGAGCAGGGCGATGAAAGCTACCGGGGCTCTTTCTCGGAGAAATACGTAAACTTCTCCCTATCGACATTTATTCCGCTGGTATTGGCGATTATCTTTATTAATACCGTGGCGACTAAGTATTTTGGGTTCAGCTTTTTTGGTTAGGGCAGCTCTGAATAGGCGCGATGTAAGCGTGAGGGGTGGGGGGTGCTTTCGCAGTGACTAGGCTTCTGGATGAAACGGGGGCAGCCACACGGATGTGGCGCTTTGGAACGGAGAAAGTGCCCCCCACCCATCAAGCTGGGTTCTGTTGCCTTAGGCGGGGGCATAGTAAGGTCATGGCTAATCGGTAACGAAGCCAAAAACTACACGTTACCCATCTGCTTACCAACAATCTGCAACAAAGGCTTAAACACCTTGGGTGTGGCGCAGAGGATATTGCCGCTGTCTAAAAAGTCATTGCCGCCTTTAAAGTCCGAGATTAAGCCGCCGGCTTCTTTGACCAGCAGCACACCAGCGGCTATATCCCACTCCTGTAGATTCATCTCCCAAAAGCCGTCAAAACGGCCGGCCGCCACATAGGCCAGGTCGAGAGAGGCGGCGCCGGGGCGGCGGATGCCCGCCGTCTGGCCGGCAATTTCTTGCAGGGCCGCCAGGTAGGGGGTGATATGCTCGTAGGCGTAGCCATTAAAGGGAATGCCGGTGCCGATCAGCGCCCCGGCCATGCCCTTGCGTGGGGAAACCCGGATGCGGCGGCCGTTAAGGGCGGCGCCCCGGCCGCGGCTGGCGGTAAACTCTTCGCGGGTCATGGGGTTTAACACCACCGCATGCTCGATCTGGCCCTTGTATTTACAAGCGATCGAAATGGCAAAATGGGGGATGCCGTGGATAAAGTTAGTGGTGCCATCGAGGGGATCGATAATCCACTCGTAGTCCTTGTCGGCGCCTTCCTGGTAACCGCCTTCCTCACCGCGAATACAGTGTTCGGGGTAGGCTTTGCGCAGGTGGTAGATAATCTCTTTTTCCGAAGCCCGATCAATCTCGGTTACGAAGTCATTGCGGCCTTTCTCTTCAAAGGCCAATACATCAACGCGCTCTAGCGCGCGCTCAATAAGCTCGCCAGCCTTGCGCGCCGCGCGCAGGGCAATAGTCAACATGGGTTCCATGGGGCACCTTTAGCAAATGCGGTGATTTTGAAAGAACAGCTTCTGCGGCGGGCGCAGAAGAATGGCGCGGATTATAGGCCAAAGCACGGCTAGAGTATACGCCCAAGTTCCGGTAGACTTGCCGCCTTTTCAGACCCGCCCACAAGGAGCGCCAATGGCCGACAGCTTACAGCCCCAAAGCCGCGAACGTATGCAAAAGGTTCGCATCGTACTGGTGAATACCTCGCACCCAGGCAATATTGGTGGTGTGGCTCGGGCCATGAAAAATATGGGCATGAGCAGTCTCTATCTGGTCGAACCCAAAGAATACCCGGCCGATAAGGCTGTGTGGCGGGCCTCTAATGCGGTCGATGTGCTCGATGGCGCGATTGTGGTCAATAGCCTGGATGAAGCCATTGCCGATTGTGGTCTGGTGGTGGGTACCAGTGCTCGGGATAGGCGCATCCCCTGGCCCATGTTAACCCCGCGTCAATGTGGTGAGCGGGCCTGGGGCGAGGCCGAAAGTCACGATGTGGCGTTGGTATTTGGTCGGGAAGATCGTGGCCTGACCAATGAAGAGCTGCAAAAGTGCCACTACCATGTCCATATTCCCAGCAATCCCGACTACAGCTCCCTTAATCTGGGCGCCGCTGTTCAGGTCTTGGCCTATGAGATGCGCCTGGCCGCACTTGAAGCAGAGCAGGGTGGTGCAGCGCTTCAGTACAACGATTGGGACCAGCCCCCGGTCAAGGCTGAGGCCTTAGAGCATTACTTTAACCACCTACAGCAAACCCTTGAAAAGGTTGGCTTTTTAGAGCCAGATAATCCGCGACAAACCATGACTCGCCTGCGTCGTTTATACAGTCGGGTAAGAATGGATGAGATGGAGATGAATATTTTGCGGGGGGTGCTAACGGCCATGCAAAACTACATTTATTACACCGATAAAAAGCTGGAAGGCGGCGACAGTAAAGAATAGTTTGGGCCAGCTTGTCTAATCCTGAGTGGAATGCTAGGGTATATACCTGAGTCATTTACTTGGTTATATACTTGACTCATTTGATTGGTTTTTTATAATGCGCGCCGCGTTGTAGGTATAATGCCCAGCGTGCCACTAGCCTGGTAAACTCAAAATGAGACTAACTACAAAAGGCCGCTATGCGGTCACCGCGATGTTAGACCTTGCTCTAAACGCGGATAATGGCCCAATTAGCCTAGCCGGAATCTCTAAGCGACAGGAAATATCCCTGTCTTATTTAGAGCAGCTATTTTCCAAGCTGCGCCAGAACGAGCTGGTCAGCAGTGTGCGCGGCCCCGGTGGTGGTTACCGCCTCAGTCGCGCTGCCGATGAGATCTTTGTCGCCGAAATTGTCGATGCGGTAAACGAGTCCATCGATGCCACCAGTTGCGGTGGCGAGGGCAGCTGCCACAAGGGCGATATCTGTCTTACCCACCATTTATGGTGTGATTTAAGTAAGCAGATCCACGAGTTTTTAAGTGGCATTAGTCTCGCCAGTTTGGTGGCGCGCAAAGATATTCAAGCAGTATCCGAGCGTCTCAATAGCGAGCAGACCGAAGCGCCCTTGGCGGGCCAACAACAAGAGCGTATCAGCGCCTCAAGCCTGGCCTAGCCGGCACTATTTATTACCGTGACCCCGTTTGCCCGGGGTCTGATTAAGGCACAACACATGAAGTTACCTATTTATC
>JAOXRV010000594.1 GCA_025800435.1 Cellvibrionaceae bacterium
GGGGTGTGCTGGGCGGTGTTGCTGGTCTTGCTCATTGGGGCTCTATTTCAACTCAGTCGTTAGCGTCAGTGAGCCGCTGTTGGCGCTGAGTTGGAACTTGCCCAGCGCCGCTGCGGCAGCGGGCCAGCATAGCAAATGCGTCGCTAAACCACTATCACCGATACGGCCATTGGCCGGGCACACCCGGCCTAGGGTCCCGCTGAGCATCATCGAGTTATTCAGAGGTGCCCTGGCTGCCAGCGCCACTTACTCAGTAATATTTCAATTCGGTAGCCTTGCCCCAAAACACCCGATAAGAGAAAGCGGTATAGGCCAGAATAACCGGCACCACAATGGCTGCGCCCCAAAAGGTGAAGCTGAGCGATTCGGCTGCGGCGACGGCCTCGTGCAGGCTTAAGCGGCCGGGAATGACATCGGGGTAAAAACTGATAACGATGCCGCCAAAGCAGTTAATAAACAGCAGTACCGCAATCGCAAAGGGCAGCCAGCACGCAAAATCATCGCGGCTCGGTATCCGTTTCAGCACCCGGTCGGCCACTAGGAACAGGGCCGCACTGGCGGCGGGAATCACCCACAGTAATATATTGTTGGGAAAGCTAAACCAGCGCTGGTAGACCTCGGGGTTGAGCCAGGGGTTGAACACACATACGCCGATTACCCCGGCGGCCATAAACAGGCTGGCCCGGCGGGCCAAGCGCGCACTGTAAATTTGCAGTTCAGCCTCGGTTTTCATCACCAGCCAGCAGGCGCCAATATAGGTGTAGGCGGCGGCCACGCCGAGGGCGCTAAGCAGTGAGAAGGCCTGGCTCGGCCAGTCGCTGGCAAAGCCGCACACATATTGGCCCAGCATATAGCCCTGGCTGAGGGCCACCGTCAGTGAGCCGATGCGAAAGATATGATCCCAGCGGGGCTTATTGTCGAGCGCCACTTTGGCGCGAAAATCAAAGGCCACCCCACGCAAGATCAGCCCCCCCAACATCAGTGTGGCCGGCAGGTACATTTCCTGCAGCAGGGTATTGTAGGCCTCGGGGAAGGCGATCAACATCAGCCCAATGGCCATCACCAGCCAGGTTTCATTGGCGTCCCAAAAGGGGCCGATGGAGGCAATTTGAATATCGCGCATGGCTTCTTGGTGGCGGTGCAGGGCAATGCCAACTCCCAGGTCATAGCCGTCCAGCACGGCGTAAATCAGCACCGACAAAGCCATTAAACCGATAAAAATGGGCCCCAGATAGGCGGGGTCAAAGGGTAAGCTGCTAGGGTCCATACTAAGCTCCTTGGGCGACTGCGCTGCTGGGCATTTCAAGCTGTGCGGATTTGCGCGCCATCAAAAACAGGGTGTGAATATAGGCCCACAGCAAACCACCGTACAAAAGGCTGTAGAGTCCGAGCGAAAGCCACAGGTTTTGCTGGCCGATGGTGGTAGCCGTGGCCTCGGTGCGCAACAGGCCTTGGATCAAAAATGGCTGGCGCCCAATTTCGCTGACATACCAGCCGGCCAGGGTTGCCAGCCAGCCGGAAAAGGTCATCGCCACGCAGGCTTTAAGCAGCCAGGGGCCGAGCCTGCGGCGGCGCCACAAGCGCCAGCTCAAGATCCAGGCCAGGGCCAGCATCAGCAGGCCGCAGCCGACCATTACCCGAAAGCTCCAAAACACCGCCGCCACCGGCGGGTGTTCGCCGATAAAATCGTTTAGGCCTTTAATTTCGCCATTGCTGTCGTGGGTCAGAATCCAGCTGGCCATCTTGGGCAGACCAATACTGTAGTGGTTGCTGCGGCTGCTCTCGTCGGGCAGGGCAAACAGCAGCAACTCGGCGCCGCGCTGGGTCTCCCATATGCCCTCCATTGCCGCTACCTTGGCGGGTTGGTGCTCCAGGGTGTTGAGGCCGTGCAAATCGCCCACCACAATTTGCACCGGCAGCGCCACCGCCGCGATCACCGCGCCGATGCGCAAGCTGATGCGCGGTGCTGGTTTGGGGTCGCCTTTAAGCAAGCGGTAAGCGGAGATGCCGATCAGCAAAAAACTGGCGGTAATTAAAGAGGCCAGCAGCATATGCACAAAGCGATAGCCAAAAGAGGGGTTAAAAATAATTGCCCACCAGTCGAGCGGGTAAAACACACCATCGCGCAACTCGTGGCCCACCGGGGTTTGCATCCAAGAGTTGAGGGCCAGAATCCAAAACGCCGAGGCGGTGGTGCCGAGCGCGACAATAGTGGTGGCAATGGTGTGCAAGCGCGGTGATACACGCTCGATACCAAACAGCATAACACCGAGAAAAGTCGCCTCTAAAAAAAATGCGGTCAGCACTTCGTAGCCCAGTAAGGGGCCGGCGATATTGCCGGCCTTGCTCATAAAACCAGGCCAGTTGGTACCAAACTGAAACGACATGGTAATGCCGCTGACCACCCCGAGGGCAAAGCTAAGGGCAAACACTTTGACCCAAAAACGATAGCATCGCATCCACACTGGGTCGGTGGTTTGGTGCCAGCGAATCTTAAAAAATAGCAATAGCCAACACAGGGCGATGGTGATGGTGGGAAACAAAATATGAAAACTGATATTGAGGGCGAATTGCACTCGCGACAAAATTGCCGTGTCTACTGCGATATCCATAGTTCACCTCGTGGATACAGACTTCAGGTTAATCGGGGCTGCGCAAGCTTAGTTTGTCGGTAAATTCCAGCACCTTGCCGACGCCGCTGCCCAGCTTCATCAGGGTTTTGAGCTTTTCCGGTTGCATCGCCATCAGCTCGTCGGCCCAGCTGCCGCACAGTTCCAGCAAGTCGTGAATTTCGCGCATTTTGTGTTGTGCAAATACTTCTTGTTGGTTGGCGGGGGTTTCCAATAAGGTGTCGCGCAACAGGCTTAGGGTGGGGTCTACTTCTCGCCGGCGGCGCTCTTCCAGTACTCGAATCGCCATATCCCAGACACTGCCGGCGGCGGTAAAATACTCTTTGCGGTCACCGGGGATGCGTTTTTCTTGCAGCAGCCGCCAAGCCTGCAGCTCTTTGAGCCCCATGCTGACATTGCCGCGCGATATACTCAGTGCCTCACTCAGGTCGTTGGCGCACAGTGGCTGCTCGCTGACCATAATCAAGGCATACATCTGGCCCACGGTGCGGTTAAACCCCCAGCGGCTGCCCATCTCCCCAAAGTGGTAAACAAAGGCTTCAATCTGTGGTGTCAGGGTCATGGCTTATCTCATTAGCGGTTTTGAAGGTGGTTAGAGTTTTAAAGTTTCAGTATTTTCTGAAACTTTAAAATATTCTAGGTCAGCAATTGCGCCAAATCAAGCCCTGACTTGTAAAGTTTTAATTTATTAGATCAGGGCTTAGTTAAAGAAGATGGTAGATGGCAATGTAGTGGCAGCCACTGCCGGCCAGCACAAACAAATGCCAGATGGCGTGAGCGTAGGGTAGTTTGAGTGCCTTGTCGGCAATATAAAAAACAATACCGGCAGTGTAGGCAATGCCGCCGTTGACCAGCAGCGCGAGGCTTGCCGGGGGCAGGGTTGCGTTTAGGGCATCCCACTTGACTAAGCTTAGCCAGCCCATGCCAATATACAGCAGCAGCTGACAGACCTTGACCGCAATTCCGCTTAGGTAAATTTCGCTGGCGCTGCCCAGCGCCGCCAATAACCAGACCAGTGCCAGCAGTGGCGCGCCCTCGGCGGGGCTCAGGCCGACCAGCATAAACGGGGTGTAGCTGGCGGCAATTAAGCAGTAGATGGCGATATGATCGAGGCGTTTAAAGAGTTGTTTGGCGCGCGCTTGTTCAATGCTGTGATAGAGCGCAGAGGCCAGGTACAGAAACACACAGGCCAGGCCAAATACCGCGACACTGGGCACCGCCCAATCGCGGCCGCTGGCCAGCCCCTTGGCCAATAGCGGGGCCAGCCCAGCGCAGGCCAGTATGGCACCCGCTATATGGGTATAGCTGTTGAGCCGCTCGCCTGGGTGCATGGGCCATCCTGTGTTGTCCGCGCGCGGCTGCAAGCTCGGCTATGGCTCGCCTGCTTGCTTATCGCCCGCTTGACGGCGTTTGCGTTTATGTAAATTACGCGCCAGCTTCTGCATATCTTTGATGCTGTCGCTCTCGTCGGTGATCTCTAGGCCCAACAGGGTTTCTAGCAGGTCTTCGAGGGTTAGAATACCCGCTAGGCCACCGTATTCATCAACCACTAGCATCATATGGGTCTGGCGTTTTTGAAACTCTTCCAGCGCCTGGGTCAGGGAAGTTGATGGCAGTACCGCGGGCAGTTCGCGGCTTAAACTACTCAAGCTTTGCTGGCCCTGGCCGCGGGCCTCGGCCAGCAGAATATCGCTGCGCAAGACAAAGCCGGTGATGTGTTCTTGATCCTCGCGGTACAGCGGAATGCGCGAGAAGCGCTGCTTGGCCAGGGTTGGAATGGTGTCGCCAATCAGCTGGTCTTCGGGCAGCGAGAACACCACTGTGCGCGGAGTCATGGCGCCCTTCACCGGCAGTGCGTGCAATTGCAGTAGGTTTTGCAGTATGTGTTTTTCGCGCTCTGCGAGGCTGCCTTCCTCGCTGCTTAAATCCGCCATGGCGGCAAACTCGGCGCGACTAAAACCGCGCAAATTGGGCCCGTGGGCGAGACCGCGGGTGAGCCGCTCGGCCATCCAAACAAAGGGGTATAGTGCCCAGATCAAAAAGCGCAGGCTATAGGCGGTGGTCGGCGCTAGCTGGCGCCAGTAGTGGGCGCCCAAGGTCTTCGGAATAATCTCTGAAAATACCAAGATGAATAGGGTCAGCACCGCCGAGATAATGCCCAGGTAGGCATCCCCAAACACCTTGGTGGCCTGGGCGCCGGCACCGGCGGCGCCGACTGTATGGGCAATGGTGTTGAGGGTGAGGATAGCCGCCAGCGGGCTGTGGATGTCGTCGGTCAAGCGCCGCAGCAGTGGGCCACTGGCTTTGCCCTCGCGCTCTTGCAACGCGATATAAGGCGAGGTAACACTGAGAATTACCGCCTCGGCGATAGAGCAGAGAAAGGAGAAACCAAGCGCGACAAAAATATAAACAATAAGTAATAACATGGCTTAATGGTAGCGGCTTTGGCAGCGCTTGCGAAGCCGTTTGGGCAAAAATACTGGCGCTTACACGGGACCTGTTGAATAACTGGCTTGGGGTTGGCGGCACAGTCGCTGGTAAAAGCCGATAGCCACGCGCAACTAGATAAACTAGACTGGACTGCGATGTAGGTTGTTATAGGTGCACCTTTAAAAGGCACTGGGCCGGTTATGTCCAGTTTTCATACACCAGCAAAAATAAGAGAGAGCCATGAAAAACAGTAAACTTTTGCCACTCAGTGTGGCCATCGCAGCCGTCGGTTTCAATGCTCAGGCCGAGCAGACAAACCCGGGTTTTGCCCTTGAAGAAGTGACGGTGACGGCGCAAAAACGCGATGAAGACCTAACCGAGGTGCCGATTTCGATAACCAATTTCGGCGCTGAAAACATCAAAGATACCGGCATTCGCCAACTGCGCGATATGGCCGAGTTCGTGCCCAATGTGGCGATGACCAGTGGCACCGATTTTGGCTCACGAGTGACGATTCGCGGGGTTGGTGCCAACAGTCGAAATATTGGTTTTGATACCCGTGTAGGGGTCTACTTGGATGGCGTTTACCTGGGCCAGTCACCGGCCCTTAACCAAGAGATGCTGGACCTAGAGCGGGTCGAGGTATTGCGTGGCCCCCAGGGCACCTTATTTGGTAAAAACACGGTCGCCGGTGCGATCAACCTGGTGTCGAAAAAGCCCAGCGATGTGCTTGAGGGTAGCGTCGGTTTTGAATTGGGTAATTTCAGTTCGCGCCAGTACAGCGCCGCGATTAATATTCCGATCAGCGAGACACTATTAAGTAAGTTCACCATCAATAAGCAAACCCGCGATGGCCTGGTGGATAATATTATCACCGGCAATAAGATCAATGAGCAGGATGCACTGTCCTACCGCGCGCAATTGCTGTTTATGCCCAGCGATAGCTTTAGCGCCAATATCGCCTTCGACGGCCTCACTGCTGAGCGCCTATCCTATTCCGGTGAAGCGGTGACG
>JAOXRV010000607.1 GCA_025800435.1 Cellvibrionaceae bacterium
ATCAGCAGCGGGTAGCCCTGAAGCCAAAGCGCAAGAGTTGCTGCCCAGTGGATTAGACAGCTGGTAAAGTCGATGCCAAAAGCCTTTGCCATCTTAAATTCCATTTGCAAGCGCGTGCGTGCGCTATGCTGTATAAGCTGAGCAGTGGCCGCCAATATAAATGCAAAGCCGGTC
Source organism: Cellvibrionaceae bacterium (assembly GCA_025800435.1). Taxonomy (GTDB): domain Bacteria; phylum Pseudomonadota; class Gammaproteobacteria; order Pseudomonadales; family Cellvibrionaceae; genus Pseudoteredinibacter. Next base: position 175 of record JAOXRV010000607.1, read on the forward strand.
CATGGAGTAATTAACTGCATGGGCACTGCCCAAGTGATGGTACTGCCGAGTAAAAAGAACACCAACGCGGCGCGCTCCACGCCGCGTTGGCCCCAATTACACAGTGCCTCATATACTGTAGGGAGTGCTCCAGTTCCCTTGTTTAGTAATGGCATGAGGTAGGCTGTGCTTGGGAGAATCTGAAAAATGATGTTAGTTGCTATGAGCAGAATATAGCCGGCAAACACTTCGGCTCCGCCCAGTCGTGCGATGAACAAGCCGAATCCGAAGCGGGAAGCCGAAAGTAAGGCACTATCGGCCAAGCCATAGAACTTATCGGTGTTTCGGAAAAAATGTGGGCGTCGGAACATCTTA
>JAOXRV010000630.1 GCA_025800435.1 Cellvibrionaceae bacterium
GGCCTTTATGACCCAGCTGTGGCGTCATATCGGCGCCGACACCGACGTGCCCGCCGGCGATATCGGCGTGGGGGCACGAGAGATTGGCTATATGTTTGGCCAGCACAAGCGTTTGACCAATGAGTTTACGGGTATTTTAACGGGCAAGGGCCTTGAGTACGGCGGCAGTCTAGTGCGCACCGAGGCCACCGGCTTTGGCGCTGTGTATATGCTTGAGGATATGCTGCGCTACCGCCAACGCGATATCGCCGGCGGCACAGCGGTGGTATCGGGCTCGGGCAATGTTGCCACCTACGCCAGTAAAAAACTGATGGAGCTGGGGGCCAAAGTAGTGACCCTGTCCGATTCCTCTGGCTTTATCCACGACCCGGATGGCCTCGATGAGGAGAAACTGGCCTATGTTCTGGATTTAAAAAATGTAAAACGCGGGCGCATCAGCGAGTATGCCGAACAATACCCCAGCGCAATCTTTTACCCCAACTCCAAACCCTGGGGCGTGGCCTGCGATTTTGCCCTGCCCTGCGCCACCCAAAATGAACTGGATGCAACCGCCGCCCAAACCCTGGTTGATAACGGCTGTATTGCGGTTTCTGAAGGCGCCAATATGCCCACCACCGCAGACGGCGTGACTATTTTTCAACAGGCCAAAGTGTTATACGCCCCCAGCAAAGCCGCCAATGCCGGTGGCGTTGCGGTATCCGGCTTGGAAATGAGCCAAAACTCAGCGCGTTTATCCTGGGATGAAACCGAACTCAATAAACAGCTGCGCGCTATTATGCAAACCATCCACGACAGTTGCCTTGAGTATGGCCGCCGCAAAGATAGCGACTATATCGATTATGTCCGCGGTGCAAATATCGCCGGCTTTAATAAAGTAGCCAATGCAATGTTGGCCTACGGGGTGATTTAAAAACTATAGCTGATCGAGACCGAGCCGTAGGCCTGGCCCTCTTGCTGCTGGCGAAACTCTTTGCTGCGAAAGACATGGGAGTAAGATAACTTCCAGCGTTCGTAAATCGCCGCTGCGCCGAGGGCCACGTCGCCGACCAGATATTCTTTATCGACCGAGTGACTGTCGCGAAAGGTGTTGCCATCCAGAAAAATATTGTTTGCCACCAGGCGCACATCGGTGGCGACAAAGCCGTACACATGCCAGTCGCGGGCGGTTAGTTTGCCCAGCCCAGGGGCCGAGTTATCACCGCCAGGGCGCAACATCGACACCCCAAAATCATTGGGCAGGCGGTAGCCAATGCGCACCTCACCACCGGCATTAACATAACTGGCCACATTGCCGATACTGGCGCCGTAGTGGTTGATAAAATCCATATCCAAAAAACCCATTATCGGCTCTTGGGTTAATGAGTAGCGACGCTTGCGCTCAAACACCACTTGCACGCCCAGCTCATTTTCCAGCTGGTTATGCCAGCCGTGAAAGACGCCGATATTGCGCGCTTCGTGTACAAAATCTTGTGTTTCATGGGCTTTGGCCCAGGGGCCGACCACGCCCAGGTGAAGTTCAGCGGTGTGCAAACGATCCCCAACCCGTGCCTGGTAGCCGACACCGCCGTAGAGCCAGCCTGCATAGGGGCGATCATTGGGGTCTACGTCTCGGCGCAGGCGGTCGGTCGGCGTAAACATCAGCTGCCCGGTACTCAGTACCATATTGCGCTGTACGTTTACATCGCCGCGCTTGGGTGGGCTTGGGTGCAGTGCGCGCAGCCAGTGGTTAATTTTATTGACCCAGGGGTAAGCCTCTTCCCGGTTGGTTAAAAAGCTGTCGATATCGGGTGAGATAAAAGACAGGCGCACACCATTGGTGTAGTTGAGATCGGTACCGGTAAACAGGTCATTCTCAAAATACAGATTACTGGTCCAGCGGTCTTCAGCCTGGCTAACAGCAGCAATGCATAATGTGGCGGCTAAAGAGGCCCTTATCAGCGTATTTTTCATCTGTTTTCCCAAGTAGCGCTGTAAAACGCGGCACTATAGTATGAATTTCATTAAGCTTAACTGAATCTGACTCAGGTTAATCAATGCTACGCGCCACCTGGGCAATCAGGCGTCGCAACCACTGGTGGGCCGGGTTATTTTGCAGCAGCGGGCTCCAGGCCATTTTTAACTCCAGCGGCGGAATCTCAAAGGGTGGCTCTTTAATCACCACTTTGGGGTTTTTTAACTGTAACTGTGCGGCCCGGGTGGGAATGGTCACCACCAAATCTTTTTGTTCGGCCAGCAGCATAGCGGCCTGGTAGTGGCGGGTAAACAC
>JAOXRV010000641.1 GCA_025800435.1 Cellvibrionaceae bacterium
GTAAAACCGCTGCTAAAAAAGCCCCTGCCAAAAAAGCTGCTGCCAAGAAGCCAGCACCTGAGCGTAAAATCAAAGCTGTAAAGGAACGCTACAACAAGACCCAAATCCTCAACGAGATCGCCGACAATACCGAGCTGACCAAAAAGCAGGTTTCCTCTGTGCTGGATGAACTGTCTGCAGTAATTGAAGGCCACATCAAGAAGCGCGCTTGCGGCGAGTTTGTACTGCCCGGCCTGATGAAAATCACCACCGTGAAGAAGCCCGCCAAAAAGGCGCGCAAAGGCATCAACCCCTTCACCGGTGAAGAAACCATGTTCAAGGCCAAGCCCGCCTCTATTCAGGTTAAGATTCGCCCCCTGAAGAAGCTCAAGGAAATGGCTGAGTAATCGCTTTTTTAGCGACTGCCAAGCAAAAAACCCAGCCTCGGCTGGGTTTTTTCGTTGCGGGCGAAGGTTTAGCGCCCGTAGCGAGCCTGCACCTTAGCAAAGTTACGCTTGGCCTCGTAGCGGCGCTCAATCAAGCGCCGCTGCTCGGCCTTTAAACGCGCCTGCTCATCCTTGTAAGACTCGATATCCCCATAAGCCGCGCGCCGCTGCTCGGCGGTCACATTATCATCGAGCAGTATCTTCTCACGCTTTTTAATATCCCGATCCAGACGATCGATGCGGCTATCGACCCGATCCAGCTCATCCTCGGCCTCTTTTAGACGGCGTTCGGCCTGGTAGACCTTGCGCCCATCTTCATAGGGGCCGAGAAAGTCGATCTCAAGATTCTGTGGGCATACGCCCTTATAACGGTGACCACGGCGGCCCACTTGATAGCCATTTTGGGGCTTACAAAAGTCCTCCAAGCCTATTTCGCGGCCATATTTATAGCGCTTTAGGTCCGGGCTAACGCCGTGCTCGGCACAGTCCTGGCGATATTCACTGACCTTTTCCAGGCTCTCACCGCGAACTCCGTCCTCAAAACCCAAAGCTTCCCAATCAGCGCTTAAGCACTCTTTTTTACTTAGGCCGGAACACGCCGATAGCAACAGCACGACAGCCAACAGCAATATCCTAGCCATAGTGGTTTCCTTTATAAAATTTGTAAAACGTTAAAGTACAAGTCAGTCTAGGACTTAATCGGAGGCACTCATACCCAGCTGGGACATTAGGCTTTTGAGCACATCGCCCTGGCTGGTTTGGTTGCAGTTAACTGTGATATCCGCATAGCGCCGGTACAGCTCGGTGCGCTCGGCAAACACATCGTCAAAGCTCTGGTCTTCACGCCGGGCAATACCGCGGCTGTCGTAGTTGTGAATACGTCGGCGCAGCTCGTCCAGATCCGCATCCAGGTAAACAATGGGGCCGTAAGCGGCTAGATGCTTCATGGCCGCATCGGAATAGACGGCGCTGCCGCCGGTGGCGATAACATGGTTATCGAGGTCGGTTGCTAAAATAACATCCGCCTCAATCTCGCGCAGATGCAGATAGCCACCCGCATCCATAATCTCTTGCAGGGTGGCATGTTCGCGGGACTGGATCAGAATATCGGTATCGACAAAATCCTTGGCCAACTCTTTTGCCAACATTACCCCAATGGTGCTTTTACCGGCACCGGGCATACCGATCAAAATAACACTTTTACCATCCAGCATAGGCTCACCTCAGATTGCATCAGGCGCATATTATGCCTATTGCTGGAATCTGGTGGTAGGGCCTAGGGTACCTCTGAATAACTCGGTGGCGCTCAGCGGGACCCTAGTAGTACTTAACCCCCGGCAGCACACTGAGCATTTCAAACAGGATATTGGCAGCCACTACCGAGGTGTTGCGGCTGACATCAAAAGGCGGCGACACCTCCACCAGATCGCCACCAACAATATTTAGGCCCTTGGCCCCACGCACAATCTCCAGCCCCTGGTGAACCGTCAAACCGCCCACCTCGGCAGTGCCGGTACCGGGGGCAAAGGCCGGGTCTAGGCCGTCGATATCAAAGCTGATATAAACCGGGCCGTCGCCCAGTTGCTGGCGTACCTCTTCCATTAATGGCGCCAGGCTCTTGTACCAGCACTCCTCGGCCTGCACCACTCGAAAGCCCTGGTCTTTGGCCCATTGATACTCGCCGGGTGAATAGCCGGTGCCGCGCAGACCGATTTGCACCACCCGCTGCCCATCCAGCAAGCCTTCTTCCATCGCTCGGCGAAACGGCGTACCGTGGGCGATGGGCTCGCCAAACATATGTTCACCGGTATCCGCATGGGCATCCACGTGGATCAGCCCAATGGGGCCGTGCTTTTTCTTCAGGGCCCGCAAAATCGGCAACACAATGGTGTGATCGCCGCCCATGCTCAGGGGCATAATGCCCTTGTCCATCAGGCCGTCGTAAAAGCCTTCGATAATGTCCATGCTCTTGAGCAGATTAAAGGTATTGATGGGCACATCGCCGATATCGGCCACGCTTAAGCTCTCAAACGGCGCGGCGCCGGTAGAGACGTTAAACGGACGCAGCATCCGCGACTCGTCGCGTATCTCCCTGGGCCCCAGGCGCGCACCCGGGCGGTTGGAGGTGCCGATATCAAAGGGCACCCCCACAAAGCCTACATCCAGGTCGGCGCTGGGCTCCAGCGCCGGCAGGCGCATAAAAGTGGCGGGGCCGCCAAAGCGCGGCATTTCATTGCCCCCCAGGGGCTGGTGCAAAATTTTATCGCTCACGGCTTTCTCCTTATGTTCGGCTAACAGCCATTCTAACCGCTAGATTGTGTCAATAAATTACTAATTAATAGAGTTTACGTCGAAATTTCCAAACTATAAAATGCCGGGCAGGAGGACTGGCTATGGCCCTACAACGCAAAATCAACGATGTGGATATTAAGCTGCTGCGGATTTTTAAAACCGTGGCCGAGTGTGGCGGCTTTAGTGCCGCCGAGACCGAGTTGAATATCGCCCGCTCCACCATCAGTACCCATATGGCCGACCTAGAGGCGCGCCTAAATTTGGTACTGTGCCGACGCGGCCGCAGCGGCTTTGCGCTAACCGACGATGGCAAGCAGGTCTACCAAGCCAGCCTGCAACTGCTATCGGCACTGGAAGGATTTCGCAGTCAAATTGGCGCCCTGCACAACCAGCTGCGCGGCGAGTTAAAAATTCTCTGCAGCGACGCCATCCTCAGCGATACCGACAACTTCCAGCTGCCCCAGGTGCTTAAACAAT
>JAOXRV010000643.1 GCA_025800435.1 Cellvibrionaceae bacterium
ACAGTATCGGCGCGGTAACTTGGATTCAAGAGCTGCCACCGGGCCAGCGTTTTCAAGACCGGCGCCAACAGGTGCGGCGCCAGGTGCTCGATCGTCGCGGCGCCTACCGCCACAATGTCTCGGTGCCCGAGCGCCGCTATGGCGGCGGCCGCCGCCGCGATGACTTTGGCCTGGGGCGAGAGAACTGGCGTGGTTTGGTGCTGTAATCATTGGCCTGAACGCTGTTTGGTTTAGCGCTTCCCTGTATAATGCCCCTGACGCTATATTGCCAAGGACTTACAGGGATGCCCCTCTCATTTTTACGCTCAATTTTTAATAACAACGACTCCTCGGGGCAGGCCAAATTCTCAGTCCCGGTGCTGTGTTATCACAGTTGGACAATCGGTGATGATTATAGCAATGACGATCATATCGCCCTGGAGCAAGATCTAAACTACCTGGCCCAGCAGGGTTATAAAATTCTGCCGCTTATGGCGCTGGTGGATATTATTCGCGGTGAGCTAGGCGCCGAGGTCTTAAACGGTGAAAAAGTTGTCTGTTTGACCTTCGACGATGGCCATATTAGTGATTACCGCAATGCCAGCCGTGCCGATGGCTCCGTGGTTAAGAGCTTTTATCAAATTTTAACTGAGACAGCCGAACGCTTACCGCTGCTGATCGATGGGGTTCGGGCGGCTTCATTTGTGATTGTTGGCGAAGAGGCCCGCAAGGCCATATGGCCTGAATCACCAGAGTGCTGGGGCACAGATTGGTGGCGACAATGTGTCAGTGAGGGGCTGCTGGGGGTGGCGAATCACAGCTGGGATCACACCCACGAAAAACTGCAATCAGTGCGCCAGCGCGACAATCAGAAGGGCAACTTTTTTTGTATCGATAATGCAAAAGATGCCTGCGCCCAGATAGCCCAGCCCCAAGCGCTGTTGGACGGTATCGCCGGTGAAGCGGTGTTGCCGGTGTTTGGCTACCCCTATGGCGATGTGGCGCCGTACTTGCAAACAGAGTACCTGCCCCTTAACGGTGAGCGCCTGGGCTTAAAGGCGGCGTTCTCTGCACAGGGCGACTATGCAACAGACTCGAGTGATATATGGTCAATTCCCCGGTTTGTGCGCGGCTATCACTGGCGCTCAATAAGCGAGCTGGAAGAAATTTTATCCGGTAAACCAAGAGAGATGGAAGCCAACAATCGGGCACTGCTCTACGAGGCCGCCAAGGCTGAATCGCAACCGCAAACCCAGCCGCTTAAACTTGAGGACGTGTTTGGCGTAGTAGAGGTCGATCAGGCCGAGTTTTTGGCCGGTGATTTATTTCGCCGCCGTTTTAATACCGACAGCTTTCCCGAGACCCCCCATCACTATATCGCCTTTGTTAAATTAGCTTGTGGCAACTTGGTTAGGGTGGGCTATATCCACCAGACCGCCTGGAACGGCTGTTTTTTGACCGGCGGTTTGGTGAGTGAAAATCAGCCAGCGACGCCCATCCCCAAGGCCATTAAGGCGTTGATCTGGGAGCATGGCGGGGTTGCCAAGCTGTTGATGTCTTATGCGGTAAACTCCGTTCCGGCCGACACCAAGGCGGTTTGGGCCTACTCCGGCCACCCGAGCACACTAAAAATGTGCGATGAATTGGGTTTGCTGCCGACCTCTGCGCCCCATGTCAGAATGAAGTGGCTCGATACCAGTGCCGATGAGCAAGAACGTGCGCGGTATCTAGCGCAGGTGGTGGCCTTAGGGCCATTTTAACGGTTGTAGTGCACCGGCACTTCTAATGTTTCTTTAACCTGTTCCATCACCACATAGCTGGTACATTCATGCACCCCGGGTAGCGTCAGCAAGGTCTCGCCGTAAAACTTGCGGTAGGCCTCCATATCCGCTACCCGGGCCTTGAGTAGGTAATCGAAATTACCCGATACCAAGTAGCACTCTTGCACCTCCCCCAGGGCGGCGGCGGCGCAGCGAAACGCTTCGAATATATCCTGGTCCGATCGCATCAGCCGTATCTGCACAAACACCACCAGCCCGGCATCCAAATAATTGGGGTCGATAATGGCGCTGTAGCCTTGAATAACCCCGTCTTTCTCCAGCCGCTTGACCCGCTCCATGCAGGGGGTGGCACTCAGTCCGACTTGGCGCGATAGCTCTGCGTAGGTGCAGCGCCCATCCTTTTGCAGTACTCGCAGGATATTGCGGTCAATGGTATTCAAGTCTCGTGTTTTCTTGGCCATATTGCTTGCTAACCTTAATTTTTTGCTAACTATACCGCGAATACAGAGGAAAACTCTAGAAATAACTGCCTAGAATAGCCGCATCCTCTGGTGAGGCAATGATGACAAGATAATAGCGGGCTGAGGCCCTAAGTGGAGATGTAAAATGTTAATTGGTGTACCTAAAGAGATTAAAAACCACGAATACCGGGTGGGTTTAACCCCCGCCTCGGTCAAAGAACTGCTGAGCCGCGGTCACCAGGTACTGGTGCAGCGCGAGGCTGGTGCCGCCATCGGTTTTGATGATCAGCAGTATCTGCACGCCGGTGCCAGTATTGTCGACAGCGCGGCGGAAATCTTTGCCCAGGCCGAAATGATTGTGAAGGTAAAAGAGCCCCAGCCGGGGGAGTGTGAAATGCTGCGCCCGGAGCAGATTTTATATACCTATTTACACCTGGCCCCAGACCCGCGCCAGGCAGAGCTGCTGATTAAATCCGGTGCTCTGTGTGTGGCCTATGAAACCGTAACCGCCGCCGATGGTAGCTTGCCGCTGTTGGCGCCGATGAGCGAAGTGGCGGGGCGTATGTCGGTACAGGCCGGCGCCCATCACCTAGAAAAGGCCCAGGGCGGTCGCGGTGTCCTGCTTGGCGGTGTACCCGGTGTGGCACCGGCTAAAGTACTGGTTATTGGCGGCGGTGTTGTCGGCGATAATGCGGCGGCAATGGCGGTGGGTATGGGGGCCGACGTTACCATTATGGATCGCTCCCTGCCGCGCTTGCGCCAGCTCGACGCAGAGTACGAGGGGCGTGCTAAATGCGTTTACTCCACCGCAGCGGCTATTGAAGAATACGCCCTTGAAGCTGATCTAGTGATCGGTGCGGTGTTAATACCCGGGGCTGCCGCGCCCAAGTTGCTTAGCCGTGATTTGATCAAGCGCATGAAGACCGGTTCGGTGGTGGTGGATGTGGCGATCGACCAGGGCGGTTGTTTTGAAACCTCCAGGCCCACCACTCACCAACAGCCCACTTATGTGGTCGATGGCGTGGTGCACTATTGCGTGGCAAATATGCCCGGCGGTGTCGCCCGAACATCCACCATGGCGCTCAACAATGCGACCTTGCCCTATGCCTTACGTATTGCCGATATGGGCCTGCGAGATGCATTGCTAAGCGACCCGCATTTGTTGGCGGGGTTAAACATTTGTCGCGGTCAGGTAAGCTATAAAGCCGTGGCCGATGTGCTTGGCTACGATTACATCGACCCGGCCACCGCCTTGTAAAATACACGCCAGCAGAAGTCTGCTGCTGGCATTCTTTTTCCCCTTTCTTCGCTGTAATTTCCTTTCTGTTAGCTTTTAAAGTGAACTAAGAGTTTTCTTACTGTCCTATTTAGCACGGGGTTATGTTTTGGCTTTAGCCGCCGAAACGATAGCTATGGGGCATTGGTTTTTACGAGTGCTTGGTTTACTCTGCCCAGCTTGTGGCAATAAATAAATAGCAAGGTTTACCGTGGCGGCATTTTTTTCCAGTATATCGTTTCGGATGATGCAGATAAGCGTCATGCTGGCTGTAGTGTTGGGCTTAATGACCGCATCAGTACAACTGTATATGGATTACCGCGATGAAATTCGCGGCCTGCAGGCGGTGATCGAGCGCATTTTGGAGGCAACCCGGCCTCCGGCGGCCAAGGCTGTGCATACCCTAGATGAAGAACTGGCCGCCGAGGTAGTGCACGGGGTTTTATCCTACGAATTTATTCAGCAGGTTTCCATTCAAGATGAAATGGGCAAAGTTCTGGCCAGTGCCTCACAGACGCCACGCATTAGCAATACCCTTTGGTTAACCCGCCTAATTGGCGACAGCCAGCTCACCTTTACTAAGCGTTTGCACTTCCCTATATTTGAAGACAATAGCTTTGGCTTGATCGAGTTAATGGTCGATGTGGACTGGGCCCTAGGGGGTTTTTATCGGCGATCTGGGCTGGTGGTGGCCACCGGTTTTTTGCGTAATGTGGTGCTGATCTTACTGCTGTTTGCAGTGTTCTACCGAGTCTTGGCCAAGCCCTTGGCAAAGCTTTCTAAGGAGATTAAATCGATCAACCCCGATCACCCCGGTGAAAAGCGCTTAACGCCAATTGAATTTAGCGGGGAGCACGAGCTAGCCCAGGTCATCGAAAGTTCCAATAGTTTGCTCGATGCGGTCGATTTATCACTGGCCAAACGTCGCTCTATCGAATTGGCATTGCGCAAAAGCGAGCAGCATGTGCGCCAGATAATGGATAGCCTGCCGGTGCTCGTCGGTGCGCGCAATCGAGATGGCGTCTATATTTTTGCTAACCACGCCCTGGCCAAGTTTCTGGGCACCAGCGTCGATGATATTCAAGGTCGCAGCATCCACGATTATGGTCATCTCTATCTGTCAGACTTAAGCCAACTGCAGGCACTTGATCTGAAGGTGATCGAGTCGGGGCGGGGCAATGAGGTCATCGACGAAATCTATATGATCGATAACGGCCGCCACTATCTGCAAACCCACATTATGCCCCTCGATTTTAACGATGAGGTGGTGTCCCTGTCGGTCTCAACCGATGTTACCGAACAGCGCCGTGCCCAGGCAAAAATGGAGCATATGGCCTACCATGATTCGCTTACCAATCTACCCAACCGCCTGCAATTGGTCGAGCGTTTAGAGCATGAGCTGCGCCGGGCACAGCGCCACCACTATTATGGTGCGGTACTGTTTATCGATCTGGATCAGTTCAAAACCATCAACGATTCCCTCGGTCATCCAGTTGGCGATGCGGTACTTAAAGAAATGGCCGCGCGCTTGTCCAACTCGGTGCGCCAGGAAGATTTGGTTGCGCGCCAGGGCGGCGACGAGTTTGTGGTGATTTTAACTGTACTCGATACCGAGGCATCGGTGGCGGCACTAAAAGCCGGCGAGATCGCAGAGAAAATTCGCCAGCGTTTATCGGCGCCTTTTTACTACGGCGAGATGGAGTTGCGGGTTACCTGCAGCGTGGGGGTGGTTATCTACCCGGATCAAAAAGCCTCGGTGCACGAGCTACTCAGTTTTGCCGATACCGCTATGTATCAAGTGAAAGACAAAGGCCGCGATGCGGTAGAGTTCTTTAACGAGGGCATGGCCGACCAAGTCAGCCGTCAACTGACCATGGAAGGGGATCTGCACCGAGCCATTGAAAGCAATCAATTTGAGCTTTACTACCAGCCTAAAATCGATACCAACGATTTACGCTTGGTTGGGGCCGAGGCGCTGATTCGCTGGCGCCACCCCAGCAAGGGTATGATTTCGCCAGCAGAGTTTATACCGGTGTTGGAAACTTCCGGGCAAATTATAGAGGTGGGGGGCTGGATAATTGAACAGGCCTGCCAGGCGCTGCAGCGCTGGCAGTTGCAGGGGCTGTGGCGCGAGGGTATGCGCCTGAGCATAAATATCAGCCCGCGCCAGTTCCGCAGCCCCTCGTTTGTTAAAGATGTGGTGGATGTTCTGCAGTGTGTGGATATTCCCCCCCAGTCACTGGATATGGAAGTTACCGAGGGTGTGGTTATCCAGGGGGTGGAGGAAACCATCAATAAAATGCGTTCACTGATTCAATCCGGGGTGAGCTTTTCCCTGGATGATTTTGGTACCGGTTACTCGTCGATTAGTTACCTCAAGCGCCTACCGGTAACTACCTTAAAAATTGACAAAAGCTTTGTCCGCGATATCGCTGAAAACCACAGCGATCGGGTCTTGGTCGAAACCATTATCGCGATGGGACGCTTGCTGGGCTTAGAGCTGGTGGCCGAGGGCGTAGAGACCGAAGAGCAGCTACAGCTACTGCGCGAATACGGCTGCCCTTTATTCCAGGGTTATTATATTAGCCCACCGGTCAATGAGATGGAGTTTAGCAGTCTCTTGGCCGGTGCCGAGACCCTAGAGCCAGCGCTGTTAGAGCCTTAAAATACTGCCAGTTTGGCAATTAATACCGGCACAGCCGTCTCTACCCGCAAAATACGCGGCCCCAGTGATAGCGCCTGCATACCGGCGCCCTGCAAACGCTCCACCTCGTAATCGTTAAACCCACCTTCGGGGCCAATGGCCAGGCAGCAGGGGCTGCTGCTGGCCTGGGGGCTGTCGGCATTGGCGCTGGGGTGGGCGACAAAGCCGGCTTTGTTGGCGAGCAAGCCCGGTAGCACATCTTCGGCAAAGGGTTTAAAGCGGCGGTGGCTGTGAATTTGGGGCATTGTTGTATCAACCCCTTGTTCCAGCCCCAATATGAGTTGCTGCTCTAGCTCAGCGGCGTGCAGCTGGGGCGATTGCCAATAGCTTTTTTCCACTTTTGCGGTGTGAATTAAATGGATCTGTTTGATACCCAGGCTGGCAACGGTTTGCAGCACTCGCTTGAGCATCAGCGGCCTGGGCAGGGCCAAAATTAGTTCGATATTACTCGGCGGCGGCGCTGGGGTATCCAGACTTAGGGCGATGCTGGTGCTGTCGTTATCCTGGCCGACGATTTCGCCCCGCCCCATCTGGCCGTTGACCATGCCGACTTTTAAGCTCGCCCCTGGGCCGAGTTTATGCACCTGCACAATATGCTGGTGGCGGCGGTCTTTCAGGCGGGCCATATCCGGGCTGCCTGGGACTAGATCGGCTGGCTGAAGCAGTACTAGGTTCATTGGGGCTGGTTAAACATCTGGGGTATTATTAGGGTTGGGCCCTGTAAAAAAATGGCGCTCTCGGCGCGATTCGAACGCGCGACCTACCGCTTAGGAGGCGGTTGCTCTATCCTGCTGAGCTACGAGAGCGTAAACAAGCCGCGCTATTATAGCCAGGGCGATCAAGGCCTGCTAGGGCCTGTTAACACCAAC
>JAOXRV010000644.1 GCA_025800435.1 Cellvibrionaceae bacterium
TAGTAAGGAACCTCTAACCCATGCCAAAAGTCAGCGCCAAACGACAAATTACCCTACCCATCGCCGGCTGCGAAGAGTTGGGCATTCAGCCAGGCGACGAAGTTGAAATACTGCGCCACGGCAATCAGTTCAATATCATTAAAAAGCAAGTAGGTTCAGCGGCGGGCCTTTTAAAGGGTACCAAGGTCAATAAAGCTGTTAGTGATGAACAGTCGCGTCAGGACCAGTTTGAATGATCGCCATCGATACCAATGTCTTATTGCGGTATTTACTGGCTGATGATGCCAGCCAGTACCGTAAATCTAAGGCGGTTATTGAGGGGCAGCGCCCGGTATTGATTACCGATGTGGTTTTATCTGAAGCCGTATGGACGCTCGCCGGTAAGCGTTATAGCTTAGATAAAAATGCGCTTTGTATGGTGGTGCGTGAATTAATCGGCGATGCCGCATTTTGCTTTGAAAGTTCCCAGGTCGTTTGGTCGGCCCTGATGGATTATCAGGAGTCCAGGGTCGTGCGAGGTAAGGCCCTGGATTTCGCCGATTGTTTGATACTGAATAAAGCACGTTATCTTGCTGAGGCGAGCGGCCAGGAGTTGGGCGTTTTTTATAGCTTTGATAAGGCAGTGGGGAAATTGC
>JAOXRV010000680.1 GCA_025800435.1 Cellvibrionaceae bacterium
AGCCTTGTAACTACTGCATAAGCATCCCTCAAAATATCATTCTAGTTCATTCATACAAATTAAGAGACGCGAGTTCACGAATGTAAGAGTCCAGTTCACGAACTGTGAGATCCCACCACACCAAAAATTTAAACATCCAAATTCGCCACCGACAGCGCATTGGTTTCAATAAAGTCTCGACGCGGTTCAACCTGATCACCCATCAGGGTATTAAACATCTGGTCGGCGGTAATCGCATCTTCAATGGTCACCTGCAGCATACGCCGGGTTTCCGGGTCCATGGTGGTTTCCCATAGCTGCTCTGGGTTCATCTCACCCAGACCTTTATAGCGCTGGATATTGTAGCCGCGCTTAGATTCGGCCATCAGCCAGGTCAGGCCATCTTTAAAGCTCTGGGTTTCGAACTTGCGCTCACCCTTACCAAAGTAGGCACCCTCTTCCATCAGGCCGTTGAGCTTATTGCCCAAATCAGTAATCGACTGGTACTCGCCGGATTGGAAGAAATCGAAGCTAAAGGGGTATTCGGTCTCAACACCGTGGGCAACAACCACAAATGTGGGCAGGAACACCTGGCGCTCGCTGTCTTCTGCTATTTTTAGCTCAAAGCGCTGGCCGCCATTGGGCTGCAAATCGTTAATGGTTGTAAGTAAGGATTCACTCCATTTTTGTACACTATCTTTAGAGGCCAGATCTTCAGTGCTAATACCGCTTTGGTAAATCATCTGCTCCAGTACTTCACTGGGGTATAAGCGGGATAGGCGATCGATAGTAGCCATTACTGAGCGATAGCTGCCAACCAACTCTTGTAGGCCACTGCCTTTGATGGCCGGCGCCTCCGCATTGATATGCAGTGAGCCACTTTCTAAGGCGACATTGGTAAAGAAATCATCCAATGCCTGCTCGTCTTTCAGATACTGTTCCTGTTTACCCTTGCTGATCTTGTACAGCGGAGGCTGGGCAATATACACATGGCCACGCTCAATTAGCTCACGGGTTTGGCGGAAGAAGAAGGTCAGCAGCAGGGTGCGAATATGGGAGCCATCCACATCCGCATCGGTCATGATAATAATGTGGTGGTAGCGCAGCTTATCCGGGTCAAATTCTTCGGCACCAATGCCACAGCCCAGGGCAGTGATCAGAGTACCCACCTCTTGGCTAGACAACATCTTATCAAAACGGGCTTTCTCAACATTCAGGATTTTACCTTTAAGGGGCAAAATAGCCTGGGTGCGACGGTCTCGGCCCTGTTTGGCGGAACCGCCGGCCGAGTCACCCTCCACTAGGTAGACCTCTGATAATGCTGGATCTTTTTCTTGGCAATCGGCCAATTTTCCAGGCAGGCCGGCGATATCCAGGGCACCTTTGCGCCGGGTCATCTCGCGGGCTTTGCGGGCAGCTTCCCGAGCCTTAGCCGCTTCAATCATTTTGCCCACAACCGCTTTTGCTTCGCCGGGGTTTTCCAGTAGATAGTCGCTAAAGGCAGCGCCCATCTCCTGCTCTACAGCGCCTTTTACCTCGGAGGAAACCAGCTTATCTTTGGTCTGAGATGAGAATTTGGGGTCAGGTACCTTAACCGAGATAATAGCTGTTAGGCCTTCTCGGGCATCATCACCGGTGGTGGATACCTTCTCTTTTTTACCCAGGCCCTCTTTTTCAATATAGTTGTTTAGGCCACGGGTAAGGGCCGAGCGGAAACCGGCAAGGTGGGTACCGCCGTCGCGCTGGGGGATATTATTGGTATAGCAGTAGATAGCCTCTTGGAATGAGTCATTCCATTGTAAGGCTACCTCTACACCAATACCGTCATCGCGCTGAATATCAAAGTGCATTACCTGGTTTACGGCATTCTTGTTTTGGTTCAAAAACTCAACAAAGGCTCGTAACCCCCCTTCGTATTCAAATATATCTTCTTTGCCGCTGCGCTCATCCGCCAACACAATACGTACACCGGAATTCAGAAAGGACAGCTCCCGCAGGCGCTTTGCCAGGTGGTCGTAGTGGAATTCGATATTGGTAAAAGTATCGGGTGAAGGCTTAAAGTGTACCTGGGTACCACTGGATTCCGTATCACCAATGATAGTTAGGGGTGCTTGGGGTACACCGTGGTGGTAAACCTGCTCATGTACTTTACCTTCACGGCGGATGGTTAGGCGCAATTCTTTAGAAAGGGCATTAACAACCGACACCCCTACCCCGTGCAAACCACCGGAAACCTTATAAGTGTTATCGTCAAATTTACCCCCAGCGTGCAGAACCGTCATAATAACTTCTGCCGCTGACACACCCTCATCGTGCATCTCGGTAGGAATACCACGACCATTATCGGATACAGTAACCGATTCATCGGGGTGAATAACTATTTTAATCTCGGAGCAATGGCCCGCCAGGGCTTCATCGATAGAGTTATCGACGATCTCAAACACCATATGATGCAGGCCGGTACCATCATCTGTATCACCGATATACATACCCGGGCGTTTACGTACTGCATCCAGGCCCTTTAAGACCTTGATACTGGACGAATCATAAGATGATTCTTCAGACATAAATTACTCCGTATTCTATAAAAGCCCTTGGGCTTCTTAACTGAGGGTGTTCCCACCCTTCTTGTTTCAATTTATTTCGTTTGCTTACGTTGTTATTGTTGCTCTATCAGGCCATGTTTCACGTGAAACATGGCCTGATCAGCTGTATCCAGTTCGGCCCAGGCATCCAATAATGGTT
Organism: Cellvibrionaceae bacterium; assembly: GCA_025800435.1. Classification (GTDB taxonomy): domain Bacteria; phylum Pseudomonadota; class Gammaproteobacteria; order Pseudomonadales; family Cellvibrionaceae; genus Pseudoteredinibacter. The sequence goes on from JAOXRV010000680.1 coordinate 2,725, forward strand.
GTAACTCCACCGCTGTTACAAATACCTGGGCGCCAATATCACTAAGCCAAGTGGCCATGCGGCGTTGATTGCCAGCATCCAGCTCTGCTGGTAAGTCATCTATTAGGTAGACACATTGCTTACCGACAATTTTTTTGTAAGCCCTACCAATAGCGATCTTAAGCGCACAGACCAGCAGTTTTTGCTGACCCCTCGACAAGGCCTGGTCTGCAGGGTGGCCACCCACTCTTAGTTTAAGGTCTGCCCGATGGGGACCATACCAGCTGTAACCGAGTTTTTGGTCTCTTTCATAGCCGTCTTCAAATACGGATTCCAGCTCTTTGTCAAAATCCCAACCCCTAAAATAAGCCAGCTTTACCGGTGTTTCGCCCAGGAAGTCCTCAGCCACCTCATTGAAAATTGGGCTCAATAACTCATAGCACTCTAACCTGCACTGGTCTATCTGCTTGGCAGTGCGGAAGATTTCAGCCTCCCAGGGGCGCAGTTCCAAACGATCCATTCTACCACGACGGAGCAAGTTATTCCGGTGTTTGAGCGCCTTTCTGTAAGACTTCCATGATTGGTGAAACTCATGTTTCACGTGAAACACTAGCCAGTCTAGATAGCTACGGCGAAGGTTGGCAGGCCCTTCTATCAACTCAAAACTGTGGGCCTCTAGCACTTGAATGGGTAATAAGCTCGCCAAATTGGCGGCACTGCTAATGTTACTGCCATCAATTTTTGTTTGGGAAACAGTCCCCCTGCCCCGCTCTATACCTATAGATTGTGCGTCACTGGTCTGGCTAAACAGTACGAAACTATCTTGCTGATGATTGATAATGGGTTGAATACGGTGGCTACGGAAAGAGCGACCGCTACCGAGTAGGTGGATCGCCTCAAGCAAGCTAGTTTTACCGCTGCCGTTGGCACCAAATATAAGGTTAAGTTGGGCGCTTGGGTGCAGGTCAACTGCACCCAGATTGCGAAGATTAGAAATTTTTAAGCGGCTAATCGCCATTTACGACGGAATACCCAGAGCTTATAGGCGCATGGGCATAACAACATAGGTGGCATCGCCACCCTCTGGCTCTTCCACCAATGCTGAACTATTAGAATCAGACAGGGTAAAGCGCACGTTTTCAGAACTAAGTACGTTAACCACATCTTGTAAGTAGCTAACATTAAAGCCGATTTCGACAGAATCACCGGCATAATCAACCACCACCTGTTCTTCGGCTTCTTCTTGCTCTGGGTTGTTTGCGGTAACCGTTAACTGGCCATCACTTAGCAGCAAACGCACACCCCGATATTTTTCGTTGGAAAGAATAGCGGTACGCGCAAAGGCTTGCTTCAATTCAGCGCGGTTACCAATCACAGTTTTATTGCCGTTCTTGGGCAACACTCGCTCATAGTCTGGAAACTTGCCGTCTACCAGCTTCGAAGTAAAAGTGTAGTTATCCGTGGTGGCGCGAATATGGGTGCTGCCCAGGCTAATACAGACATTATCATCGCTTTCTTCCAATAAGCGGGAAAGCTCAACGACACCTTTGCGAGGCAAGATGGCTTGCTTTAACTCTGGCGTCTGAATATCCAGCTCATTGGTAACCATTGCCAAACGGTGGCCATCGGTGGAAACAAACCGCAATAAGCCTTGGGATACTTCCCACAGCATGCCGTTTAGGTAATAGCGAACATCCTGCTGGGCCATAGCAAAACCAGTGCTTTCTATCATGTGCTTAATGGTTTGCTGGGCACAGTTAAACTGTAGGTCTTGAGGGGAATCTTCCACATTGGGAAAGTCGCTGGCGGGTAGTGTCGCCAGGCTAAAACGGCTGCGGCCGCTTTTAACAGTGACCTTTTGATCATCTTCAATAAAATCGATAATCGCGCCATCGGGAAGTGAACGGCAAATATCAAAAAGCTTTCGCGCGGGTACGGTAATCTGCCCAGGCTCACCGCCCTGCTCTAGTTGCACCCTACCGACAATTTCTACCTCTAGATCTGTACCGGTTAGGGCCAGACGATCATCTTCTAGTACGATAAGAACATTAGCCAACACCGGCAGCGTTTGCCGGCGTTCGACCACACCAGCTACTAACTGGAGTGGTTTTAGTAGTGAATCCCTGGAGATAGAAAATTTCATGATTGAATTAAATCCTGAGCTTATATTAGCTTAATCTTATATACAGTCTAGGTAGTTAAAGAACGCAATAGGTTCTTTACGTCTTCACGAATATCTGCGTCTTCTTCTTTTAACTCTTTTATCTTACGACAAGCGTGCAACACCGTGGTGTGGTCGCGCCCACCAAAAGCATCGCCAATTTCGGGCAAGCTGTGATTGGTCAGCTCTTTGGCCAACGACATCGCTACCTGTCGCGGCCGGGCGACTGAGCGGCTGCGGCGCTTGGATAATAAATCGGCGACCTTAATTTTATAATACTCTGCGACCACGCGTTGAATATTATCGATACCAACTTGCTTATCTTGCAGTGCTAAAAGATCTTTTAACGCTTCACGCACCAGGGGCACATCAATATCTCGCCCGGTAAACTGGGCATTGGCGATCACCCGTTTTAAGGCACCCTCTAGCTCCCGCACATTAGAGCGAATACGCTGGGCAATAAAAAAAGCCGCGTCGTTAGGCAGTAGCATATTCGACTGAGCGGCTTTTTTCATCAAGATTGCCACCCGGGTCTCTAATTCTGGTGGTTCCACCGAGACCGTTAGCCCCCAACCAAAGCGGGATTTCAAACGCTCTTCCAAGCCTTGAATCTCTTTGGGGTAGCGATCGCAGGTTAAGATAATTTGTTGGCCACCTTCGAGCAAGGCATTAAAGGTATGAAAGAATTCTTCCTGGGAGCGCTCTTTACCCGCAAAGAATTGAATATCGTCAATTAACAAGGCATCCACAGAACGATAAAAACGCTTAAAGTCGTTTATCGCATTAAGCTGCAAGGCCTTAACCATATCGGCAACAAATCGTTCAGAATGTAGGTACACTACTTTTGCGTGTGGGTTTTGCTCAACCAAACTGTGGCCAACGGCATGCATTAAATGGGTTTTACCAAGCCCCACCCCACCGTAGATAAACAAGGGGTTATAAGAGCCACCCGGGTTCTCGGCTACTTGCCGTGCCGCGGCTAGACCGAGCTGGTTGGATTTACCCTCTACAAAGCTCTTAAAGGTAAAGCCGCTGTTTAAGTATGTGCGGTGCTTTAGGCTGCCCTCTACTTCGATATCAGGGCTTGGGGTGATGATCTCTTTTGGCTCGGCCGCCACTGGCGCTTGGGCCGGGGCAATAGCTAAGCCGTTAGGTTTAATAATCTCTGGGTTTGGTGTGGTTTGAGCGGGTGCCGGTGAATGGTTATTTAAGGGCGGGTCCTGTAGTGGGGCACTGGGCTGCGCTCGTTGGGCGCGGCGCTGAAAACGAGTGGCCTGCGGCGCGTTGACCACAATGTCTACATTTAGGCGCTCATTCTCTGAGTAATTATTAACCAGCTCTATAATACGCGATAGGTATTTATCGTTAACCCAATCGTGGATAAAACGATTGGGTGCCAGCAGCTGCAACACACCGGCCTGGTCCTGTTGTGGCTGTAAGGGCTTAATCCAAGTATTGAACTGTTGAGCGGGGAGTTCCTGACTCAGGCTGCTCAAACATTTATTCCAGATTAGGTCTGGCAACTGTTCCCCCAAAAACCGGTCGGTTTAATTGCTTGTTTTAATCACGCAAATTATACGAGTACTGATGGTTGGCTATTTATAGCTGAGTATCTGCCGCTTTTACTGCGAACTTATCCAGCAGCTATATAAAGGAAGCAAGAGCGAATGCCCCACCCTTTATGCCGCTCGCTTGGCCCCTTGGGCTCAAGTATTTGTGGACAAGTATTGAGCCACCCGGAATATTCACAGGCAGCTTGCTAGCGTACCCCAAAGCCCTTAAGTTATCCACAAAAAACATTGCCTAAATAGCAAATTATTAAAAAATCCTAATAATTATAATAGCTTGAAGATATAACCCTATTTATTTCCGTGTCGGTTTTGACGTTAAAAATGTGGATAAATCTGTTGAAAACCTGAAAATAGCCTGTCGACAGAAGGTGCAAAGCAAGTTAATGGTTTAAAACCAGCCTAAAACCCCCAAAAGCGTTGCTTTTTTAAACCCAATTCTTTAAAATCGCGCCTCATTTTTACACCAGCTCGACTGTTCAGGCGGTGGTTAATACAAGATAGATTAACCAGCTACAGTTAAGCTCCAAGCCGACATGATTGAACACGGGTATTATCATGAAAAGAACTTTCCAGCCTAGCGTACTTAAGCGCAAGCGCACCCACGGTTTCCGCTCTCGCATGGCCACCAAGAACGGTCGCAAGCTGATCGCGCGTCGTCGCAGCAAGGGCCGCAAGGTACTGGCAGCTTAATCTGTCCGCTACCGCTCACTGGGGTGATGGTTTGTCGCAAAACTATAGTTTGTCGCAAAGCTACGGTTTTGATAAATCGCTAAGATTACTAAGCCCCAGTGATTTCAAACCTGTCTTCGACAGCTGTGACACTCGCGCCTCCCACCAGCACTTCCTTATTCTCGCCAAACGCAATAATTTGGGCCGTCCGCGCCTGGGTTTAGTTATTGCCAAGAAGAATGTTCGCCTCGCCGTAGAACGCAATCGTTTAAAACGGTTAATTCGCGAATCTTTTCGGTTGCAGCAGCACCAACTGCCGCCAATCGATGCTATAGTGCTGGCTCGCCGCGGCATGGGCGAACTGGACAATGCCGCCCTGACTCGACAGCTTAATAAACAGTGGCAGCGGCTCGCTCGCAAGCTAACTGCCGATCAAAGCTCAGAGACCGGCTCAGAGACAAAAAACAACCCTGGCAACTGATATGAAACCCCTATTGCTCGGCCTGATTCGCGCCTACCAATACCTGGCCAGCCCCTGGGTCGGTAACCAGTGTCGTTTCTACCCCAGTTGCTCTCACTATGCCTATGAGGCCATCCAAACCCACGGCAGCCTCAAAGGCAGCTGGCTCACCATTGTTCGCTTGGGCAAATGCCACCCCTGGCACCCAGGCGGAATAGACCCAGTACCGAAACCCTCAACTCACCAAGACCAAGAATAGACTTATGGATTGGCAAAAATACCTCCTTATTATTGGGATGGCTGTGACCTCCTATATGCTGGTGCTCGAATGGAATGATTTCCAACAGCGCAAACAAGCACTGGCGGCCCCAGCCCCCCAAGCGGAACAAACCCTGGCCTCCCCGGTTGTCGGCAGCGAACTGCCAAGCCCAGTGGCAACACCGGCTAAACCCGCCAGTGATATTCCCCAGGGCGATGTGCAGTACACCCCTGCCGCCAGCCAATCACAATCTCAACTGGTCACTGTTAAAACAGATACCCTGGAGCTGATAATCGACAGCCACGGTGGCGATATCGTTAAGGCGGCCTTGTTAACCCACGATGCCGAACTCAATCGCCCCGAACTGCCCTTTATTATTCTCAACCGCACCGCCGATAAAACCTATGTGGCCCAGAGCGGTATTATTGGCCCCAATGCCACCGACACCGCCAAAGGCCGCCCCAGCTACCAAGTTAAAGCGAGCGAATTTACCCTGGGCGCTGGCGAAGAAAACCTAGCGGTGGACCTAGTATTGCAACAGGGCGATGTCACTATCACTAAACGCTTTAACTTTAGCCGCGGCGAGCACCTGGTTAAAGTACAGTACTTAATTGATAACAAAAGCAGCACTAATTGGAAGGGCAACTACTATGCCCAAATCAAACGCGATCGCTCTCCGGTTGCCACCGACGCCAGCGCCCTGGGGTTGCAGCCCTATTTAGGCGCGGCTTTGACCACACCGGAAGACAACTACAAAAAAGTTGATTTTGAAGACCTGGACGAAGAGTCTTTTAAAGTCGATGTGGCCGGTGGCTGGGTGGCCATGGTGCAGCACTATTTCTTAAGTGCCTGGGTTGCCGACCCAGAGCAAACCAACAAGTTTCACCTGCGTAAAATTCGCAACAGCGGTATGTACACCTTTGGTTATACCGCCCCCCAAACCCTGGTTGAGCCAGGCCAGCTTGGGGTGATTAAATCTGAATTTTATGTGGGCCCCAAAGATGTTTACCGGCTTGAAGAAATTGCCCCCTACCTAGATCTCACCGTAGATTACGGTTGGCTCTGGTGGGTAGCAAAACCCCTGTTCTTTTTGATGAACTGGATTCAAGGTTTTGTCGGCAACTGGGGCTGGTCGATTGTAGTGCTGACCCTAATTGTAAAAGCCGCCTTCTTTAAACTGACCGCCACCAGCTACCGCAGCATGGCCAATATGCGCAAGCTGCAGCCAAAAATGCAGCAGCTTAAAGATCTGTACGGCGACGACCGCCAGAAGATGTCCCAAGAGACCATGAAACTGTACCAAAAAGAAAAGGTAAACCCGCTCGGTGGTTGCCTACCAATTCTGGTGCAAATGCCGGTGTTTATCGCCCTCTATTGGGTACTGTCCGAATCGGTCGAACTGCGCCACGCGCCGTTTATTTTGTGGATTGAAGACCTGTCGGTAAAAGACCCCTACTTTATCCTGCCGTTAATTATGGGCGCGACCCAGTGGTTTATGATGAAGTTAAACCCCACCCCGCCCGACCCAATGCAGGCTAAAATTATGTCCTGGATGCCGATCGTATTTACCTTCCTGTTTATGTGGTTCCCCGCAGGTTTGGTACTCTACTGGGTGGTCAACAACACCATCTCCATGATCCAGCAGTATATTATTACCAAGCAAATCGAAGCAGACGCTTAACTTTATTAAGCGCTTAAAAAACCGCAGCCGATGCTGCGGTCTGTCTGATAATAACGCCCCACTTACTGGCACCGCCTTAAAATTTCTCCGCCGTAGAGCCTTGTGGTGGTGGAGGGGTTGTGGGGGCTTGGGAGGCAGGACGCCGGACGAGAGCCCCAAGGACGGGTTTATGCGTCCCCCAGAACCCCTCCGCCACCACAAGGCTCGGGATCGAAGCCACGCCTCATTAAATAGACTTTGTCA
>JAOXRV010000685.1 GCA_025800435.1 Cellvibrionaceae bacterium
ATCGACAGGGGCAAAATTGTTGATATTTTACCCAGTCAAGACTGCCCTGCCCGCTACCTGGCCGCCGCAGAGACCCGACTGGATAAGCATATTGTCTTTCCCGGCCTGGTAAATACCCACGGCCACCTGGCCATGAGCCTATTGCGTGGTTACGCGGATGACTATCCACTGCAGGCCTGGCTGGAAGATCATATCTGGCCGGTGGAGGGGCGCATGATGAGCCGCGACTACGTGGCCGCCGGCGCGCGCCTGGCCATGGCAGAGATGATCAAAAGCGGTACTACTGCCTTTAGCGATAATTACTTCTTCCCCGAAGCGGTGGCCGAGGTAGCAGTCGAGGTGGGCATGCGCGGGCGTTTGTATAGCCCAATTTTGGATTTCCCCAACCCCTGGGCCAGTGGCGCCGACGAGGCCATCGACAAGAGCTGCCAACTGATTGAACAATACGCCGAGCACCCCAGGGTTAGAGTGGGCTTTGGCCCCCACGCCCCTTATACAGTCAGCGACCATATCTTTGCCCGCATTGCCGAACTGGAGCCCCAATACCAGTGCGGCATGATGATACACCTGCACGAGACCGGCAAAGAGGTTGAGGACTCCCTCGCCCACCACGGCCAGCGCCCGAGTGAGCGGCTGCGGGATTTGGGCGTACTTAACGAGCGCGCCCAGTGCGTGCATATGACCCAGGTGGACGATACGGATATTGAGATATTGCAAGCCAGCGGTGCCCATGTGCTGCACTGCCCCGAATCCAACCTAAAACTGGCCAGTGGCTTTTGCCCGGTACAAAAATTGTGGGATGCAGGCATTAATGTGGCCCTGGGCACCGATGGCGCCGCCAGCAATAACGATTTGGATATGCTCGGGGAGTTGACCACGGCCTCGCTGCTGGCCAAGGGGGTGGCCGCCGATGCCAGCGCTCTAAACGCTTATAGCAGCCTGGCCATGGCCACCATCAATGGCGCAAAGGCACTGAATATGGACGACCACTGCGGTAGCTTGGAGGTGGGCAAACAGGCGGATATTGCCGCAGTGGCACTGGACGGCGCCGGCAGCTTCCCCATTTATGACCCAGTGTCTTACTTGGTCTATAACAATTGCTCGGCCCAGGTCAGCCATGTGTGGGTGGGCGGCCAAGCGCTGCTGCACGGTCGCCAACTGCGCACCATCGACGAAGCCGAACTTATCGCCCAGGCGCAGCAGTGGCAGGCCAGTATTCAGGCCTAAGCCCGAGCCCGGTCAGTGCGAAACCCAGATTGGGCGAAATCAAGTCTGTGCGAAACCCAGCTTGGGCGAAACCCAGTTTAGGCGAAACCCAGTTTGAGGGGTGGGGGGCGCTTTCTCCGTTCCAATGCGCCGCATCCATGCGGCTGCCCCTGTTTCGTCCGCAAGCCGAGTCACTGCGAAAGCACCCCCCACCCCTCAAACTTACATTGTGCAGAACCTCAAACTTACACTGTACAGAAGCCCAAACTGGGTTTCGCAGTGACTCAGCCCCGGACGAGACAGCAACAGCCAAATGAGAAATTCGCTAGGAGTGAATTTAGGCGCGGTGGTATAATCGAGGCATCTATTTTTACTAAGGTCCCCTAATGAGCCAAAGCAATGCCAATGTCGACCCGGCTGAAGTCGCCAAATTTGAGGCCCTGGCCAGCCGCTGGTGGGATAAACAAGGGGAGTTTAAACCCCTGCACGATATTAACCCCCTGCGCGCCAACTACATCGACGAACGCGCCCCGGTGGCGGAAAAGCAATTTCTGGATGTCGGCTGCGGCGGCGGTATTTTAACCGAGGCCATGGCCCAGCGCGGCGCCGAGGTAACCGGTATCGACATGGGCGAGGCGCCGTTGCAAGTGGCCAAGCTGCACGGCTTGGAATCCGGCGCCCAGGTCAACTACCGCCAGTGCACCGCCGAGGATCTGGCCGCCGAGAGCCCGGCCAGCTTCGATGTGGTCAGCTGCCTGGAAATGCTCGAACACGTGCCCGACCCGGCCTCGGTGGTGCAGGCCTGTGCCGATTTGGTCAAACCCGGCGGCGATTTATTTTTCTCCACCATTAATCGCAACCCCAAGGCCTATGCCCTGGCCATTGTCGGTGCCGAGTATGTGATGCGCTGGCTGCCCAAGGGCACCCATGAATACAGCAAGTTTATTCGCCCCTCGGAGCTGGCCGCCTGTATTCGCGCCGCCGGCCTGGAGCTGGTGGACATCACCGGCATGACCTATAACCCCCTGCTCAAGCGCTATAAGCTCAATGCCCACGATGTGGATGTTAATTACTTAGTGCATGCCCGAAAACTGGGGTAAGCAAAATGGCCAAGCTCAAAGCGGTGCTGTTCGATTTGGATGGCACCTTGATTGATACCGCACCGGATTTTGTCGGCGTTCTCAACGGCCTACTGG
>JAOXRV010000687.1 GCA_025800435.1 Cellvibrionaceae bacterium
CGCCTTGGTCGCCCGCTGCGCGTACATGGTTTGCCGCAGGCGGCAACTGGTCCCGGATTTGCAAGCGCCGTTGGCATGTGTCTCTTTGCGGCGAATCCACAAGATGAGTGGTGGGATTTTGACCTTCCGGTCGATCGCTACCCCGCCAAATCGCTCAAGCGTGCGGTAAAATGGTTCAAAGACAACTGGTAACCGCAAGATATGCGCATTTCGGCAAAATCCCGCGTGCTCTTGCTTGGTAATTGCCATATTTTGTGGTTTATTCTTGTTTTTTTGATGACGCAGGGGCGAAGCCTCGGTATTATGGACAGTAATAGGCAGATAAAGGCCCGAGTTTTTGGGCGTAAATAGCAGGCGGACAGTATTATGACATTGAACCTAACGATGCCAGGGCATGAAGATTTGAAACCACGCATTACCGTTTTTGGTGTGGGCGGTGCAGGTGGAAATGCCGTAAACAACATGATCGAAAAACAGCTCGATGGTGTGGATTTCGTGGTTGCTAACACTGATGCACAGGCCCTGAGCCAGAGTCAGGCCAACAATCGTGTGCAATTGGGTGTTAAGGTAACCGAGGGGCTTGGGGCCGGTGCGAAGCCG
>JAOXRV010000711.1 GCA_025800435.1 Cellvibrionaceae bacterium
TGCCTTGGCCCAGCTCGGTTTAGATACCCATACCTTGGTGGTGGCCCTTAGCCACGATCCCAAGCTCGACGATTTGGCGATAATTGCCGCACTGGATTCTAAGGCGGCCTATGTCGGCGCCATGGGCTCGGCCCGCACCAGTGCCGCCCGGCGCGAGTGGCTGCAAACTCACTTCGGTTTTAGCGATCAATCCCTGGCCCGTTTGCGCGCCCCAATCGGCTTGGATATCGGCAGTAAAACCCCGGCGGAAATCGCCGTTTCAATTGTGGCCGATTTAATTGGGGTGCGCCGTGGCAAAACCCCCGCCAAATAATACCGGGCAAATTATGCTGGCGGTGATGGGCGCGGGCCTGGGACGGCGCTTTGGCGCCGCCAAGCTTGAGCATATTATGACCGATGGCCGCCCCCTGCTTGAACACACCGGCGCCAGCTTGGCGGGTATCGGTAACTGTTATTTATGCCTGCGCCCAGAGGATAGCAATTTAAAAACTTTAGCGGCTAGCGTTTTCGACGGTTATCTTGAGGTGCCCGATGCCGAATTGGGCTTATCGCGCAGTATCGTCACCGCTGCGGCTAAAGCCGAGCAAGACGCAGCGGCTGCACTATTAATCGCTCTGGGCGATATGCCTTTTTTATCGTCCGAGGTGGTCGCCAGCTTGGCGGCCCAGGCGAAGGGCGAGGGGCCGTTTATTATTGCACCCATCCACCCAAGCACTGGCCAGCTTGGCCACCCGGTTATTTTTAGCGCGCATTTTTTTGCACAACTGCAAACACTGCAGGGGGATAAGGGGGCGAGGGCGGTGATAGAAGCCAATCGCCACTGTCTGCACACCTTGCCCAGTGATCACCCCGGCTGCTACTGGGATGTGGATTGCCCAGCCGATTTAACAGGCCCTAGTGCTGGGGCCAAAACTGAAAAATCTTACGGGTAAAGTTGATCTGCTTGGCGTTTTTACCGTGGTGCTGGTCACTGTATATCATCGAGTTGGCGCGCAAAATAACATGATGAGACAAACTGCCTAATTGATCACATTGTGGGCAGCTCGGCTGTGGCTAAATTGAGCCCGGTTTGAGGAAGCAGAATGGAAGTTCGATAATGACCGGATTACCAGCGTGGGCGGAAGGAATTGCAGGGACGGCGCTCGATTGGGTTAAGCGTCTAGAGCTTGAAATCCATCCGGATTACTTAGTGGTGGTGGCCTTGGGTTTGGGCGATGGCGTATGCCTGGGGCCAAGTGCTCAATTGGGCGCACAGCTGCGGCCGCGTCGCCGTTCTACCCAGCCCGCCGATGGCCTATTCGAATTTGATTTGGTGTGGGGGCATGCCGAGCCGGGCTGTTTAAGCCTAAGCAGTGGGGCCGACAACCTAGTGCCGCTAACTGCCAGCTATACCTGGTGCAATTACCCGGCCGAGTTATTGGGGGTGCGGGTTTATGCGGCGGGCAACGCACTGGAGCGGCGCCTCGCCCCTGCCGAATTGCAAGATTGGGCCTAAATGCCCTAAGCTGTACCGCTTTTAAGCAATGGGCGGCGGTATGGATAAGTCAGCACTCGAACAATTACTGGTCGATTCTTTAGAAGATTTGCGCTTGGATAAGCAAGAGCGGCGCGCCCTGCGCCAGCAGTTGCAGGCCATGAAAGAGGCCGAGCGCAACTATGTGCGCAACCGTGCCTTTGAGTTGGCCAGGGATACCATCGAGGCCGAGGACGACAGCGCCGCGCTGGTGCTGCACTGGCTGCAAAAGGTGGTTAAGGCCTGTAAGCTCGACGGCGCATTTAGCATGGAAGACAAGGCCTATTTTAGCCCCGGAACTACCTGCCGCAGCGCCATTATCGGCCAGCTGCAAAAAGCTAAGCAGTCGATTGATATCTGTGTTTTTACGATCTCTGACGATAATATCAGCGCCGCTATTTTGGCCGCCCACCGGCGAGGGGTGGCGGTGCGCATTATCAGCGACAACGATAAATCCGAAGACCGAGGCAGTGATATTGAGCGCTTAGAAGCCGAAGGTATTCCCCTGCGCCTAGACGATAGCCCCAACCATATGCACCATAAGTTCGCCCTGTTTGATCGGCGGGTGTTGCTCAATGGCAGTTTTAACTGGACCCGCAGCGCCACCGACCGAAACCAAGAAAATATTGTTGTCACTGCCGACCACGGTCTGCTGCGTTCTTTTGGCATATTGTTTGAACAGTTGTGGCAGGCGTATCGCTAGGGTCCCGCTGAGCATCACCGAGTTTTTCAGAGGTACCCTAGTTTCGGTTGTTGATAAACCGATCAATACGGCGCACAAATTCTTCAGCTTGAAAATAAAACGCCGCCACATGGGTGCCCCAAGTGCGACTACTGTTGCAGATAGGCCCGGCTATTTCAAGCCTGGGGTTTGTGCGATAATCGCCCCAGCCCAATAAAAACCGTGAGAGATAGCCGTGAAATTTCAAGTCGTGCCCGTTACCCCCTACCAGCAAAACTGCTCAATTCTGTGGTGTGAAAAAACCATGGAGGCCGCCGTGGTCGATCCGGGCGGTGATATTGACCGCATCAAACAGGCCGCCAGTCAGCTGGGGGTAAAGCTGGTTAAAATTATCAATACCCACGGCCATCTCGACCACGTCGGCGGTGTCGCGCCCCTGGCCGCCGAACTGAATCTGCCGGTAGAGGGCCCCCATCGGGAAGACGATTTTTGGTTGGCGCAAATGCCTCAGTACGCGCAGATGATGGGCTTCCCTCCAACCGAGACCTTTGTTCCAGATCGCTGGCTGGCCCAGGGTGACACCATCACTTTTGGTGAGGTGGAGCTGCAAGTGCGCCACACCCCCGGCCATACTCCTGGTCATGTTATTTTTTTCCATCAGCCTTCTAAGCTGGCGATAGTGGGCGATGTTTTATTCCAGGGTTCAATCGGCCGTACCGATTTCCCCAAGGGCGATTTTGATACTCTGGTTAAATCCATTCGCGAGCAATTGTGGACACTGGGCGATGATGTACAATTTATTCCCGGCCATGGCCCTATGTCGACATTTGGTCAAGAGCGCGCTAGCAACCCCTTCGTGGCCGATAAAAATTTCGGTTAGTGAGCAATTTATAATTAGAGAAATAGCAAAACGATGAGTGATAGCATTTGGTTTACTGAACCCGATATGGCGCTAATTAAAGAAGCCCATAAAAACACCATTATGGAAACCATCGGTATCGAAATTACCGAGGTGGGCCCAGATTATATTCGCGGCACCATGCCCGCCGATGGTCGCACTTACCAGCCCTTTGGTTTAATTCACGGTGGTGCCAATGTGGTATTGGCCGAAACCCTGGGCAGCATGGGCGCCAATATGGTGGTCGACACCAGCCAGGTTTACTGTGTTGGCCAAGAGGTTAATGCCAACCATTTGCGCGGTGTGCGCGAGGGCATCGTTACCGGCACTGCGCGTTTGGTACACGCCGGGCGCACCTCGCAGGTGTGGGAGATTCGTATAGAAGACGAGCGCGGCAAACTTAGCTGTATTTCGCGCCTGACTATGGCGGTGGTGCAGATTTAACTTTGCACTTGCGATAATTCAAGCCCCCACCTATGGCAACAAAATCCAGTTTGAGGCGTGGGGGGTACTTTCTCCGTTCCGAAAGCGCTGCATCCAGCAGCTGGCCCCCGTTTCATCCAGAAGCCTAGTCACTGCGAAAGCACCCCCACCCCTCAAACTTACCTCCGATCAAACCTCTAGTTAAGGGCTCCAGCCATAAGCCCAAACTTACCCACCGTATTTGGCCTTTTCCATCGCGGCGCGCAGTTGCGCGGGGATTTCGACGCTGGCGCGGCTGTCGCGGTCGATCCAGACGTGGGTAAAGTGGCCCTGGGCGGCGGCTTTATCACCGCCGGGCACAAATAGGGCGGCGCCGTATTGCACCGAGCTGCGGCCAATTTTGTTGACCCGTACGCCGACGTCAATTTGGGTGTGCTCGGGCCAGCCCAGCTCGGCAAAATAGTCGCAGCCGGAGTTTACAATCAGGCCGATAACAGAGCCTTTGGCCATATCCAGGCCGCCTTCTTGGCTCAAATATAAATTCACCGCGTTATCGATAAACTGGCTGTGAATATTGTTGTTTAGATGGCCATAAATATCATTGTCTTGGAACTTGGTGGTCATCTGGGTAAACCAGTAGTACTGGCTGCGGGAGTCTGGGCTGGGTTTCATTGCGATCACTCTGTGTTATTGGTCCATAGCTTAGAGTGAAGCAGGCCCCCGGGCAAGGGGGCGCATGGGTTTACTTTTTAGGGTTAAGGTCTACATCTGCACTGACGCTGGTGATGTCGATATTGCCGCTGCCGCCGTTGAGGCTAAAATCGAGGCTGCGGCCCGGGCCAAAGCGGGGGCGCTCCGGCTGGTGCTCGCTGAGGCCGTTGTGAATGTGGCCGCCGGCATGGTTCTGTAAGGAGATGTCCGCCGAGATATCTTCGGGCAGCTTTAGCTCGACCCGGCCGCTGACGGTGTCGATATTGATGTCGCCCCTGGGCAAAAATTCCTGCAGTATTACATCAATGCGGGCATTGGCGGTTTTTACGCCCAGCTCTTTAATTTTTAATAGCTCTAGCTTGATTTCGGAGTTGATGCTTTGCACTTCGATAAATTCAGCCTCGTTGTTGCTGCTGATGGGGCCGTTTACCGTGGATAGTTCCAGTTTGCCGCTGGAGTTTTGATCGTCGATGCGGCCGTTAACGGTGCTCATTTCAATGCGGCCATCGAGATTGCGGCTGCGAATGTTACCGTTGATGGTTTCCAGCTCGATGTCTTGCTTTAGCGCTTCCGCCTCGATATTGCCATTGATGGTTTCGAGCCGGGTGCCGCCGTATACGCCTTTAATGTGAAACTCGACATTGACACCTTCCGCATTCAAACTGCTGTTGTGGGGCAGGTAAAAATGCAATTTTGAACCCTCGCCGCCCTTGGCTTTGCGGCGCGGAATGTTCACCTCAAATACAATGCGGTCGCCGTGGCGCTCAAACTCGTAACCCTCGGCAGCGTCGTCCAGTTCGCCGCTGACTTTGACTAGATTTTTATCCCAACCTTCAACGGTGATGTGGCCGCGCATATTGTCGATCAGTACCCGGCCATTGGCCGCCGCTTGTAATTGCTGGTCGATACTCTGACCGGCAATGGTGGCGTTGGCGATAAGCGCCAAGGCTAATGTTGATAATAATTTGTTCATGGTAGTCACCTTAAAAGTCACTTTAAATCTGTTGCCACTAAATTTGTCGCCGCTAAATCTGTTGCCACTTAGGGCTGTGAACCTTATTGATCAGGTCCAGTTGCTGTTGATAGATATTGGCCAGCATGCGAATTAACACGGCATTGTCCGGCTCTTGTTCAAGTGCGCCGCGCAGGGAGCTGGCGGCCTGTTCAAGTTGTTGTAGCTGCTGTTGCCAATTGTCGGCCAGGGGCGGTTGGCCCCGGTAGTTCACCAGCAGTTGTTGCTTTTCCTGTTCATAGGTATTGACCAGTGCATTGATGCCGTCTAGCGGTTGTTCTGGCCCCGGTGCCAGCGGCTTGATAAAACTCATCAGCAGCACCGCGCATAAAATTGAGGCGGCGCTGGCCAGCGCTATGCGCTGGTTGATGGATAGGCCTCGGGACGGCTGGGTCAGCCGCTGGCTAATGGCTTGTTCGATGCCCGGCCATAGGTCTCGGCGCGGGCTTATCTCCTCGGGAAACTGCTGCTCGTCGGCCAGCAGTTGGTCGAGTTTGCTCGGTTTGCTGTTGGGTTTGTTGTTGGGTTTGTTGTTGGGCTCAGTCATGGTTTAGCCACTCCTGTAAAAGGTTGCGGGCGCGATGGTACTGGGCGCGGCTGGCGCCGGCGGAGATATTTAACATCTCGGCAATTTCCACATGGCGGTAGCCCTCGATGCCGTGCAGGGTGAACACCACTCGCGCGCGTTCGGGCAGGCGCGCCACTAACTGGTCAATCTGCGATAAGGCCAGTTCGCAATTGTGCTCGGCTGCCGGGGGCTCGGCCAGGGCCTCGTCGTCCTGGCTAAACACCAGCTTGAGCCAGGACTTTTGCTTGCGCAGGTAGTCCAGGGTGGTACGGCTGGCCAGGGTGTGTAGCCAGGTGCTAAAGCGGCTTTGGTAGTTAAAGGTATCGAGCTTGCGCCAGGCCTTAATAAAGGATTCCTGGGTGCACTCCTCGGCCGCCTCCACATTGGCGGTCATGCGAAAGCACAGGGCATAGATACGCCGGTGGTGGCGCTGGTACAGCTCGGCAAAGGCCTGGCTGTCGCCGGCACTGGCGCGTCGGGCCAGGCTGTCGTCCGGGTCCGGGCTGGCTTGTTGCGGGGCGGTGGCAGTCACCGGCTTCTCCTTTGGGGGTTTTGTAGGCTTAGACGTGTTTGCCTGCCAAAGCGTTTAAAGGTCTTCTGTGGTATAGTGCCGGCCTTTTTTCGAATTGCCAAAAAGCGAGATTAGCGCCCATGTCCCAGCAGTTTCCAGAGCTAAAAAACGACCGTTTTCTGCGCGCCCTATTGCGCCAGCCGGTGGATGTGACCCCGGTGTGGATGATGCGCCAGGCCGGTCGCTATCTGCCCGAGTACCGGGCCACCCGCGCCCAAGCCGGGGATTTTATGTCGCTCTGTAAAAATACCGAGTTGGCCTGCGAGGTTACCCTGCAGCCGCTGCGCCGCTATGAGCTGGATGCGGCGATTTTGTTCTCGGATATTCTGACTGTGCCCGATGCCATGGGCCTGGGCCTATACTTTGAGGCCGGCGAGGGCCCCAAATTTAAAAAGCCACTGCGCAGCGCCGCCGATATCGAAGCCCTGCCGGTGGTTGAAACCA
>JAOXRV010000726.1 GCA_025800435.1 Cellvibrionaceae bacterium
CTAAAAAAGCCCACACCGTTTGGTGTGGGCTTTTTTTGTGGTTGGTGGAGCCGGCGGGATTTGAACCCGCGTCCGTCAGCACTCCGCCAGAGGCTCTACATGCTTAGTTCCGTTTATTGATTTAACGCTTTACAACCCAACGGGCAGGACGTGAAGCGCGAGCCTAGTTAAGTTTTAACAGCGCCGTCCCAGACATACTTTGCTGCGATCCCATTCTAAGTGACAGTCAATAACGCGGTATGGGCACCTTGCTAATGACCGTTAGCGGGCTTAAGCCGCTAAAGCGTAGTTGTCGTCGTTGGCAACTATAAAGTTACAGCTTTGGATTAACGTGATTGGCTGCCATCACGGCATGCACCCAAGGTTTTGTCACCGGCGTCGAATCCTAATCGGCCCCGGAGTTTTAAAGCCTGAACGACCAGTCTTTAAAACCCTTCACTTGCGCGAAAGGGCATTATACACCATTGGCCGACAGGGCCCAAATGGGCAGTCGGGTGGCTTTTAGCCGCCGTCAGCGCCTTATTTGGAGGCACCTCTGAGCTTTTCCAGCAACAGTGCGGCAATTATCAATGCACTGCCCAGCCCTAGGCGCACTAGGTCTTCAGCGCTGCCGCCTTTGGCCTCGCCAAAGATAAACAGCGAGGCAAACATGGCCAGGGGAACCACCGCATTGTTAAAGGCAGCCAATACACCGGGGCTGATTTGAGTGGCGCCTTTGTTCCAGAGGAAGAAACCCAGGCCCGAGGCGATTAGACCAAGGTAGATAAGTACACCCCACTGCTGGGTGCTGGCGGTTAGGGGCAGCGGTGATTGGCCGGCAATGGCGACTGTGGCCAGGGCGGTAAAGGCGCCGCCGCCCAGGTATAAAAAGGCAAATACGTCTTTATCGCCCAGCTCGGGGCGGGCGCGTTTCCAGTCGCGGTAGTAGACCTGGCCAAAGGCGAAGGCCAGGTTGGCAATTTGCATTAGTAAAAAGCCCTGCCAGATTTGCTCGGCCCCTGTATCGCCCACCCGAATCACCGCTGCTCCTGCAACCGATAGCGCCGCTGCCGCCAAGTACCAGGGGGTAAAACGGCGCCGGCGAATATCGTAGATAAGTACAATATAAATGGGCGTTAACACCGTAAACAGTGCGACCAAATGGGAGGGGATATATTTAAACGCGGACAATAAGCAGGTGTACATCAAGCCGTATTGAACCGCACCCAAGCAGATAAGCTGCCACTTTTCACGGGCGCTGATTAGGGCGGGCTTAAGCCAGGGTAAGAATACTAACAGCGCCAGCAACAGGCGGGTATCGGCGACTTGTAATGGGTTTAAACCCTGTAAGGCATTGCCGATTAGGCCAAAGGAAAAGGCCCAGATTAACGATGTGATAAATAGGTAAGGCATTGCAAGTAATCACAAATGTGCCCCGGCGCTTAGGCACCGGGGCATAGGCTTAACGTTACCAGCGGTAGGCCACACCCAGGGAGTATTGATCGCCGCGACCGGGGGTGCCCGGCACGTCTTCAAAGGATTCATCCCAGAGGTTATCTACCGCCAAGCTAAGCTCTAAACCTTCGAGCCCGGCAGGGAAGTAAGTTGCCGTTAAATGGGTAAAGAAAGCTTGGTCATCGCCGTTGCGCAGGGCATTGTCTTGCTGCTGGCGCCACTCGTTATCAATACGCAATTCCACCCCAGACAGGGGCCGCCAAATCGCCGCCAGGGTAATGCGCTGGTCCGGGTAGTTTAGGGCGTAAAAGCTCGCATCGACATCGGCACTGCCATAGTCTTCGGATTTATCCAGCACGGTGTAGCTGGCCACCACATCAGCCGTGGCAAAGCGCTTGGTGGCAATTAACTCTAAACCCAGGGTTTCGATATCCACCGGATTGGCATTGCGCGCAGAGGTGCGCTCAAAGCTGTAGGTCCAGTCGGTCAGTTCGTTATCCCAGCGGTAGAAGATAGCGCCATCCAGGCTCCAGCCATCTTGTTCGAACACAGCGCCCAGCTCGATATTTTTGGTGCGCTCGCGGCTTAGGTTGTGATTACTGCGAAACAGGCCAGCGGTCTCGCTGCCGCCAATCGCTTGGTAACCCACCACCTGGCTAGCTTCGGCGTAGGAAAGGTATAAGGTGCGGCTACTGCCGTCGGCATTGCTGCTTGTTAAACTCAGGTCACCAATCCAAGACAGCTGGGAATCGTCGCGGTTGCTATCGTCAAAGGCGGCGCCCAGGCGCAGGCTCAGCTGCCGGCCATCATCCAAGGCAAGTTTGTATTCAGGCAGCACCGCCAACTTAAGATAGCGGCGCGAGGTAAAATTATTTTCCAAGCTGGTGGATTCAATGGAATCTACCGAGATTTGGGCCGAGTAATTCAGGGCAAAAGCATCGCCCAAGCCGTGGCGACCGGAGGCGGCCAGGGACTTTACTTCGGTCTCGTGGTAGGCCTGAAAGGCGCTGGGGTTTTCACGGGAGAACACATAGTGGTCGTTGTGGCGGCGATAGTAGCCGCTCACTTCAAAATTGCTGTCTTCTGCGTATTGCTGGCGGTGGTTTAACAACAGCAAATTGGTTTTTACGTTCTCGGTCTCGTTTACGCCGAAGGGAGTGTACATATTGGTCCAGCCAAAAAACTTGGCCTGGTAGCCAAAGAACAAATCGGTTTGAGAGCCGGGCCCGCGCAGCTGAATGCGGCCCGAGGCACGGTCGTA